>VEPB01000293.1 GCA_012026715.1 Methylococcaceae bacterium
ACGATCCACGCATCACTGAACCAGGGCGACGCCGGCAAGCAGCCGGGCGCGGGCAACATCGGCCCGCCACAGCTCGATCCGGCTGTTGCCCTTGTAGCGTTGACTGAAAGCGGCGCCGTCCGCGAGCGGATTAGCCGCCTTGTTCTTCACCACCAGATAGCCGTCGGGATGAGCCTTCAGCCACTGCTGTAGCGAAGCGACGTCATGCAGTTCGACGATCTTGCACCGCAGCCGGCCCAGGAATTCGAACTCGCCGCTGTATTTGCGCCAGTGCGCCACCGGCGCCCCTGCCGCCTCCACCTCTGCCAGCCTGCCCGCAAACGGCCGCAGGTCGTACAGCTCAGTCCCGTGCTCCCGGTAACCGAGGTGCGCCGCCAGCAACACGACCAACATCGACAGGGCAACGCCGCGCACGGTCGCGACGACGTCGTCGAACGGCCACGACAGCAAGGCAAGGCCGGTTCCCAGCAGCGCCAGCTTGGATGCCAGAGGCACTTCCAGAGCCATCTGCACCGCGCCGTCGCCGCTGGATATCGACATCATCGGCAAGACCAGCAACACCGCGCCGGCGACCGCGACCCACAGCGCCACCGGCAGCCGTTCCCAACGGCCCGGCACCTCGGCCGGGCGGCCCAGCACGCGCGCGCCAAACAGCGCAAAAGCCGGGCAGGCCGGCAGCAGGTAGTGCACCTGCTTGCCGCTGATGAGCGAGAACGCCGCCACCACGAACGCCATCTGCGCCAGGCAGAAACGCTGTCCCGCGTCGGCCCGCAGGCCCTTCAGGCGGCGCCACAGCGGCGGCCACCAGAACCACGGAAACAGCAGCGCCGGCATCAGCTCCAGATACCACCAGAGCGGCCGCTTGTGGGCGAAGGAATTGGCGATGCGGCCGGCGGACTGGCCCCAGAATATCAGCCTGCGGTATTCCTCGCCGCCAGCCAGCCCGGCGGGAACGGCCCAGGCCAGGCCCAGCAGCGCGCCGACGCCAATCGCAGCCCCCATGCGCCGGTACCAGGGACCCCAGCCGGCGCCGGGTTTGACGGCCATCCACCAGGGCGCCAGCAGCGCGGTGGGGAGCGCCAACAACAGGATGGCCGGCCCCTTGGAAAGAATCCCGCCGCCGATCGCCACCGCCAGCAGCGACCAGCTCCAGCGGCGTTCGCCGCCGGCCGCCCTCGCTACCCCCAGCATGCCCAACAGCGTGAAGAAGCTGACCAGCATGTCGTAAAGGGTCAGGCTGGTCCAAAGTCCCCACAACGGCATCGCCAGCAGCAACCAGGGAGCCAGCCGCTCGGCGACGGTATCATCCGGCCACAGCCGCCGCGCCAGGGCTGCCGTCAGATACAGATTGGCCAGTCCGAACAGCGGCGCCGCCAGCCGGGCGGCCCAATCGCTGACTCCGAACAACAGCCAGAGCGCCTGGATGGCCCATTGCAACAACGGCGGTTTGTGGCTGTAGGGCTCGCCGTTGAGGTGGGGAACCAGGAAATCGCCGGTCCGCCACATTTCCCAGGCCACCGACACCGCGCGGGTCTCATCGACCGGCGTCAGAGGCCTAAGCCACAGGCCCATCGCCACCAACGCCAGCCAGCCCAGCAGAAAATCCCGGATCAGCCGGGATCGCATACCCACGGCAGATCCGTTGTCGAGTGGCGCTTCAAACATCGACCCCGCCCCGTCGCGACTCAGGAGCCACCGGCTATTTCTTCGACCTGGGGCAGCAGGGCGCGGCGCTGCAGCCACATCACCCCGAACAGGTCGACGATGCCCACCCACAGCCGATGCCAGGTGCCGTACTTGGAGACCCCGGCCAGCCGCGGACGGTGGTTGACCTCCACCGAAACCACCGGTGCGCCCGCGCGCTGGGCCAGCGCCGGCAGGAAACGGTGCATGTGATCGAAATAGGGAAGCCGCAGGAACAGCTCGCGGGAAAAAACCTTCAGGCCGCAGCCGGTGTCGGGGGTGCGGTCCTTCAGCAGACCGCCGCGCACGCCGTTGGCCACCCGCGAGGAAAACCGGCGCCAGCCGGTGTCCTTGCGGGACCTCCGGTAGCCGGCCACCAACGCTGCGCCGGCGCCGGCCTGGCGCCGCTGCATTTCTTCCAGCAGCCTGGGGATATCGGCGGGATCGTTCTGGCCGTCGCCGTCCAGGGTGGCGATGCGTTCCGCCCGGGCGGCGCGGATGCCGGTGCACAGGGCGGTGCTCTGGCCGCAGCTGCGGGCGTGGCGCAGGATGCGCAGGCGCGGGAACCGGCCGCGCAACTCCACCAGCCGGGCCAGGGTGGCATCGGTGCTGCCGTCGTCCACGTAGATCACTTCATAGTCGAGGCGGGAATCCAGCGCGGCCGCGATTTCGGCCAGCAGTGGCTCGAGATTGTCGGCCTCATTGAAAACCGGCACGACGACAGATAGATCCATGCAAGACCTCGGAATCGGTGAAACGGCGCTTACCAGCGCCCGGTGTAACGGACGGAGGGGGAACCGGCCTCGATGCGGCCGATGAGGAATGGCGATTCACCGCTAGCCCGAAGTTCGGCCTGGGCGATTTCGGCTCGGTCGGCTGGGACACAGACGATCATGCCGATACCGCAGTTGAAGGTCCGCAGCATCTCGGCATCGGCGATGCCGCCCTCCCGGCGGAGCCAGTCAAACACCGGCGGCAACCGCCAGGCATCCAGATCGATCAGCGCCGCGCAGCTCTGCGGAAGCACCCGCGGCAGGTTTTCGCTGATGCCGCCACCGGTAACGTGCGCCAGCCCGTGGACCGGCACCTTCCCCAACAGCCTCAGCAGGGATTTCACATAGATCCGGGTCGGCTCCAGCAGGCAATCGCCCAGCGTGCGTCCGTCCAGTGCCTGCGCCAGGCTGGCGCCGCTCCGCTCCAAGACCTTGCGGATCAGCGAATAGCCGTTGGAGTGCGGACCGGAAGACGGCAGGCCGATCAGCACATCGCCAGGAGCCACCCGGCTGCCGTCGAGGATCGCGTCCTTCTCCACCACGCCGACACAGAATCCGGCCAAATCGTACTCCCCCGGCGGGTACATCCCGGGCATCTCGGCGGTCTCCCCACCCACCAAGGCGCAGCCGGCCAATTCGCAGCCGCGGCCGATGCCTTCCACCACCGCGGCGGCGGCGTCCACCTCGAGCTTGCCGGTGGCGTAGTAATCCAGGAAAAACAGCGGCTCGGCACCCTGCACCACGATGTCGTTGACACACATGGCCACCAGGTCGATACCCACCCCCTGGTGGCGCCCGGTTTCCATGGCCAGCTTGAGCTTGGTGCCGCCGCCGTCGGTGCCGGCCACCAACACCGGTCGACGGTAGCGATCCACCGGCAGTTCGAACAGCGACCCGAAGCCGCCGAGACCGGCCAGCACCCCGGGAGTACGGGTCCGCGCAGCGACCGGCTTGATGCGTTCCACCAGCGCGTTGCCCGCATCGATATCGACGCCCGCCGCCTGATAGCTGAGGCCCTGCTCATCGCGATTGTTCAAAGATCTGGATCTCCTGGGGGAATTTAGGGGGAAAGTTGTTGCGGGGATTGGCTCGCGCTATTGTACAACGTCCCCCCCGCATCCGTGTGAGCATCGGTCGATTCCCATGAGCCCGAGGCATATCCCCAACCTCATCACGCTGCTGCGAATCTTGCTGGTGATACCGGTGGTGCGGCTGATGCTGCATGGAGAGTATCACTGGGCCCTGGCGCTGTTTGCCGTGGCCGGCATCTCCGACGGTGTGGACGGTTTTCTCGCCAAGCGTTACGGCTGGCAGAGCCGGCTGGGCTCCTATCTGGATCCCTTGGCCGACAAACTGCTGCTGATTTCCTGCTTTCTGGCCACCGCCTACCTGGGCCTGCTGCCGGTCTGGCTGGCGGCGGTCGTGCTGCTGCGCGACGTGGTGATCGTATTGGGCGCCGTGGCCTATTACATCCTGTCCCAGCCGTTCGAAGGCGATCCGCACTGGACCAGCAAGGTCAACACCTTCACCCAACTGGTGCTGATCCTGGCGGCGCTGCTGCGACAGACCGTGCTGGAGATTCCGGA
This sequence comes from Methylococcaceae bacterium, assembly GCA_012026715.1. GTDB lineage: Bacteria > Pseudomonadota > Gammaproteobacteria > Methylococcales > Methylococcaceae > VEPB01. Next base: position 4,043 of record VEPB01000293.1, read on the forward strand.
TGCATTGCTCGACGGGCTCATCGGGGCGGTCTTGCTAACGACCACCGGCAGTGGATTGCTGTATGTGTGGTCTTGGAGCCTCCGTTACCTGCGCGACCGCGCCCAATAGGCTCCTGCGGATGAACTGGGGGAAACGCTGAATCAATCCATCCTGGACTTCTCGGCGTCCGCCACCGGAAAACGCGGTTTCCCGGCGACTAACAAAATCAGAGATTTACAGCCTCCGATTTTGGCGGCGCGTCCCGGCACCGCGAGATTCGCTGAATGTTCTGCGTTTCCCTAGAGGTTGCGGGGATCGGAAAATTCGGATACGAAGCTGGAGATTCGCGACCTTTGCGCCGCATCCATGCGCGGGTCGGGACGAACGTCTCCGCGCAGGAAACTGGAGGTGAACACCAGAGCCGCAGCCACCGCCGCCGCCACGGAAGCACCGAAACTGAGTTTGACGCCGACTCCGACCGCGACCGCCAAGCCAATCGCCGCCAATCTGCCTCGAACCGTGTACGCCATGAGAACACCCTCACAAAAAGTGTGGGCAAGATTAGCAATCGCGCTCTGGCGCAAACTGTGAACCACATCGCAAATAGCCGAGCCCCTCACCAGGAACCGGAGGCTTCCATGACCGAGAGCATCGCCCTGATCTACTCCACCACCGACGGCCACACCTTGAAAATCTGCCAACGTATGCAGACATGCATCGCCGCCGCCGGCAAGCATTCGGTCCTGATTCCGATCGCGCAAGCAAGGGTTGGCGGATTGGCGGATTTCGACACCCTGGTGATCGGCGCCAACATCCGCTACGGCCACCATGCCGCGGACGTCGGCGAATTCATCCGCGCCAATGCCGAACTGCTGGCGAGCAGACCGAGTGCTTTTTTCTCCGTCAATCTGGTCGCCCGCAAGTCGAACAAGAACCAGCCGGAGACCAATCCCTACGCGCGCCGCTTCCTCAGACAGCTTCCCTGGAGGCCGCGGCTGGCGGCGGTGTTCGCGGGCAAGCTGGATTACCCCAGCTATCGCCCGCTGGACCGCTGGATCATTCGAATCATCATGCTGATCACCGGCGGACCGACCGACCCCTGCACCGTGATCGAATACACCGACTGGCGCCAGGTGGAGGATTTCGCCGATGCGATCTGCAGGCTGTGACGGGGCCGCCGGCTAGACCGCCGGCTCCCGGTTCAGTTGGGGATCGCCGTCGTCGTCGGAGGGATCCACCGTGAAATACCGCTTCCACCAAGGCATGAAGCTTGCCGTGATGGGGATCGAATAGAAGCAATACATCGCCGCCGCCTCCCCGGTACTCACGCCGAACAGCCATTGCGGGATGAACAGGGTCGCGATGCACATCCCCAGGTGATAGGAGGAAATCTTCCAATTGTCCTTCCACAGGAAACCGCTCAAGGCCAGGGCAAACAGCGAACCATGGGTCACCATCAGACCGAACGCGCTGGAGATCGCATAGGCGATATGGTACTTGCCCATGAGCAGGCAGGAGGCCATCTTGCCAATGAAGTTGGGCTCGATGCCGAATAGCTGCCAGTCATTGGGCAGTCGCCCAAACAGCAAAAACAGGGCGCTCATGGACCCTCCCAGCACAGTCGCGCGTCCCAACGCCCTGGGGTCGGACGAATAGGTCGCCAGCGCTGGCATGATGGCGAACGCCTGCAGCGCGATGTGGTAGGAGGAAAGCTCGCTGAGCAGCAGATTGGTGCCGTAGCCGCACTGGTTGGCCACCGGATAGCCGAAGTACTGGATCAGCTCCATCAGCGAGAAGTGGAAGATGGCGTAGGCACGCGCCAATCTCACCCAGAACCGCTCGTCGCGGTCGAACAACGTGATACCGGAAGCCACGAACCCGGCCACGCCCAGGCCGAGCGACATGTCAGCACTGAAACACATGGGAACTCCTCCTGACGCTCAGGCCGATGCAACCCCGCTTGCGGACGACCCAAGGTCAATCCGCACTCGACGGCTCACCGTCCAACAATTGTCGAAACACGGCACGCAGAGCCTGTCCCCGGTGACTGAACCGGTTCTTGTCCGACGCGCTAAGTTCCGCCGCCGAACAAGCCATCTCTGGCACCCAAAACACGGAATCGTACCCGAATCCGCCGCTGCCGCGCGACTGCGACAAGATTCGCCCCTCCCAAACGCCCTGGCCAATCAACGGGCTGGGATCTTCAGGATGCCTCAGGAACACCATCACGCAGCGGAAGCGGGCACCGCGCCGAGGCTCGGCGACAGCCTCCATGGCCCTCAGCAATTTGTCGTTGTTGGCTTGATCCGTCGCGCCGGAGCCGGCATAACGCGCCGAGCGGACGCCGGGCGCCCCGCGCAAAAAATCCACCTCCAGCCCGGAATCGTCGGCGAGCGCCGGCAGTCCGCTGTAGCGCGCGGCCTCGCGCGCCTTGAGGATCGCGTTTTCGACGAAGGTAGAGGCGATCTCTTCCACCTCCGGAACCGCGAATTTCGACTGGGCAAGCACTTCGATCCCGCGCTCGCCGGCCAAAGCCCGGATTTCAGCCAACTTGCCACTGTTGCCGGTCGCCGCCACGAACTTTTCGCCACTCCAGTAATCCATAGCCATTACGCCCCATTAGGGTTCGCTGATATGTTTTTTCCACGATGGGCCGTTCTTTCCGTCACCAAAGAACCACCGACCAAAATTCGATAGGAGATTTCGACCATGAGCAAGATCCTGCAAGAAGTCCTCACTGCCAACAGCAGCTATTCCGCGAGTTTTACCAAAGGCGGCCTGGCCATGCCACCGGCCCGCGGCTTCGCCATCCTCACCTGCATGGATGCCCGGCTCGATCCGGCGCAGTACGCGGGCCTTTCCGAAGGCGATGCCCACGTCATCCGCAATGCTGGTGGCCGCGCCAGCGACGACGCCATCCGCTCTCTGGTGATCTCCCACAAGCTGCTGGGAACCAATGAGTGGTTCGTCATCCATCATACCGATTGCGGCATGGAAACCTTCACCAACGACATCATGGCCGGCCTCCTGTCCAACAGCCTGGACACCGCCCGCATCGACGCCTCCGGCTGGCACGACGTCGGCCAGGGACCGGGTTCGGCCGAGGGCAAGTACATCAACTGGCTGACCATCAAGAACCAGGCCGACAGCGTGCTGGAAGACGTGCTCCGGATCCGGAGCCACAATCTGGTCCCCGCTTCTATCCCCATCTACGGCTTCGTCTACGACGTTAAAACCGGCAAGCTGGTGGAAGTCCCCGAGGCGATGAAGGCCGGCCGGCCCGGCTAAACCCCGGTCCATACCGACTCTGTCGTCGGCAGGGCTGGATTGCGCAGCGTCCGGCCGCGCTTCAGCCCTGCGGCGCTAGACACAACCGCCGGACATTCGAGCTTCGGCGAATTCCTGAAACTCTTCCCTCCGCCGCGGACACCACCGAGCGCCACTCCTTGATCCTGGGGAACTCGGGCATAATGCCACGGATTCCTATCTCCGGGAGTGTCCTCATGCCGTTACAGTTACAGCAACGCCGATTCCGTAGCGCGGTTCAGGCAATTCGCCCCGCCACCCTAAGCCGCCCCACCGCGGGGAGGCACTCATGAGCTGGCGCATCAAGCCACTGGACGTCATTCTCGAAACCGCCGAGAAGAAGAGCCTGCACCGCTCGCTCGGAGCGTTTCAGTTGACCATGCTCGGGGTCGGCGCCATCATCGGCACCGGCATCTTCGTGCTGACCGCGGAAGCCGCCCAGAAGGCCGGTCCCGGCATGATGATTTCCTTCGTCATCGCCGGCTTCGTCTGCGCGGTGGCCGCCCTGTGTTATGCGGAAATGGCCTCGATGATCCCGGTATCCGGATCCGCTTACACCTACACCTATGCGGTGCTGGGCGAAATGGTGGCGTGGGTGGTGGGCTGGGCCCTGGTCTTGGAATACGCCATCGCCGCCAGCACGGTGGCGGTAGGCTGGTCCGGCTACATGGTCGGACTCCTCAGGAACATCCATGAATTGCTCCCCTTTCTCCCGAACTTTTCCATTGCCGAGACCTGGGTCAACGGCCCCTGGAACGGCGGTCGGGTGAATCTACCCGCCTTCGCCATTTCCCTTCTGGTGACCGGACTGCTGGTGCTCGGCACCAAGGAAAGCGCGCGGTTCAACGCGGTGCTGGTCACCGTCAAGATCATCGCGCTCTCCGCCTTCATCGCGCTGGCCATCCCGGTGATGAACCTGGATCACTTCGAACCGTTCGCGCCCAACGGCTGGATCGGCAAACTAGGCGTGAGCGCGGCTGCGGCATCGATCTTTTTCGCCTACGTCGGCTTCGATGCCGTCTCAACCGCCGCGGAGGAAACCAAGAACCCCAACCGCAATGTCCCCATCGGTCTACTGGGCTCGCTCGCCATCTGCACGGTCTTCTACCTGCTGGTGGCGGCCGGAGCCATCGGAACGGTGGGAGCGCAGCCTGTCGTCGGCGCGGACGGCGAGCCTTTGCATCCCGGCAGCCTGGAACTGACCGCCGCCTGCCAAGGCCTGGAACGGCTGGTGTGCAGCAGGGAACCGCTCGCCTTCGTGCTGCGGCAGATCGACTGGCCCCATATCGGCAACCTGATCGGACTGGCAGCGGGACTCGCCCTACCTTCGGTGATCCTGATGATGATGTTCGGCCAGACCCGCATCTTCTTCGTCATGGCTCGCGACGGCTTGCTGCCGGCGGTGTTCGCCAGCGTCCACCACCGGTTCAAGACCCCCCATGTGGTCACCGTCTGCACCGGCTTGTTCGTGTCCTTCTTCGCCGCCTTGTTCCCGGTGGGCAAACTGGCGGACATCTCCAACTCCGGCACCCTGTTTGCCTTCCTGGTGGTCGCCGCCGGCGTGCTGATCCTGCGGGTCCGTGAACCGGACCATCCGCGCAGTTTCCGCACCCCGCTGGTCTGGTTTGTCGGCCCGACCGCCATTGCCGGCTGTCTGTTCCTGTTCTCCCAGCTGTCCACCTACACCGAACTGCTGTTCCTCGGCTGGTCCGCCGTCGGCCTGCTGGTCTATTTCGGCTACGGACGCAGCCGCAGTCACTTAGCGGAGCGGTGAATCCAGCCGCGGTCGGCGATCCGCGAACCCGGGCCTGATATCTCCGCGATCCGTTTTCCCTGACCCGTCGACCCGATTCGGTACGTCCGAGACCGGTCGATCGCCTTTCGCTGGGGCAGCCCCAACCCTCATTTCCCTACGGTGCAAGCGCCCATTGCGAGTGCTCCAAATCCCGATGCATGATCCGCTCTACGAGCAAATGCCGAGCCCGATGAGAACCGGCGACTATCCCGAAAAGCTGTGTAACACCCGCCGGTAACATTTCCAACCCCAGCCTACGGACACTACCATGCACGCCAAGCTCCCCAAATCCCTCTACGAACTCAAGCCTTTGGCCTATATCGCCATCGCCACCGGACTGCTGCTCTGGGCCGGAGATTACCTCTCGGTCCAGGCCATGTTCGTATTGCTGTGCAGCTGGGCTCTTATGATCCTCAACATGCGCCGGGTATTCCGCCTCGGTCTGACCGACCTGGCTTCCATCGGTTCACGGCGGCGCCCCGTCGCGACACTGATCGCCTGAAGCCCGTTTCCAGGGAAAGGAACAACTGCGCCGACTCATCGAGCCTGTCGGACCAGCTTGGCCAGAGCCCGCCACAGACACCTCGCCCCCACCAAACCGCTCGCGATTTCCGCCTTATTGTCGAGCGCCGGCCGCCCAGGTCAGCCATCCGCCGCACAAACGGCCGAAGCAATTAGCCCTTCTTCATCGATTGCCAACTATTATTCCCGGAGGTTCAACTGATCCGGTGACTGGACGCCTCGCGCGAACCCAATCCGGCAACCTATGGGGGAAACGACGATGACCGCCTCCGGCGAACTGATCTTTCTCGGCACCCAAGGCTGTACCCCGAAACTGCGCCTCCGGTACAGCCGCGGCACGCACCATCAAACCATCTTGTCTTACGGGCCGGTGCGACTGAAAGTCGGCCACCCGAGCGTTCAACTGGCCGACGGCCGCCCCCTGGAGCAATGCTCCGGGATGGCTTGTCTCGAGCGGGGTATTCGCCAATCGACCACCACCGGCGCCTTATACCTCGGCTTTCTCAACTATCGCGGCGCGTTTTGGGGTGACGAATCGGAACCCGACCCCAACGCGGACTTCCAACTTTATTTATACCCGCCGGAAGAACTGTTCGACCGCGCCATGGAATTCTTAAAGCTGGGCAATGTACCGGAATTGCTGGTTACGGTGGTGCAAGACCAGGGATTCTTACCGCATGGCAGCGAATCCGGAAAAACCTATATCTGGGATACTCACCAGAATTCCAGCCTGAAACTGGAAACCATCAAGCTGAATTTCTCCTTAAACGCCTCGAGCCAGGCCTAGACGTCCTTTGCCACGGTCGAGCTTACCCGTTGGCATGGCCACGGTGCGGCTCGCGCACTTACTTTCGCAGGGATCGACAACGGTCTGACCAAATAATCCATAAGATGGATTTATTCAACCGATCAAATAATCCTTATATTATCCAAAAAAAGGATTGTTCATACATCCAATACAATACATTTCCACCACTATCTCCGGAGATCGGTTATAGTAATGCCGTCCCAACCACCGGAGATTATGATGCACTTTATATTACTGATCCTTGTTGTCCCTTTCGCCTTGTTGGCCGCCCTGGTCATGGCCTCATTCCTTTTGCTGCTGGCTTCCCTGGCGCTGGAGTTTCCGCTGATTCTGGCTTCTGCAGCGGCCCTCGGCATCCTCGGTCAATTGTTGATGAATCCGAACACAAGGGTGGGGATACCATGCAGACAAAACTGACGACCGCGCACTCAGCGCATTCACAGTAAGATCCCAGCCACCCGGCTGGGATTTTTTTTGCCCACACTCCATCCGCCGCGGCTTCACCGCCCAATCAGGCGCCGGTAGTCCGATTCCGGCAACACATAGACCGGGCTTTCTCCCAGTTCGATGGCGACGCTGCCGTCCTTCTCCGTCGGCAAGGCTTCGCGGTTCCCCACGACATCGACGATCACCCAACTGTTTGACGGCTCCAGCCGGAACCGCCAGTCGCTCCGCTCCGCTTCGATCCGCCAGGCCACCAACGTCGACCCGAACCAGCCGGCCTGCACCTTCTCGTCGCCGGTCGCAACCGGCCGGTAAGGCAAGCCGTCGATCAGGGCGCCCGCGGTGTAGAGCGCCGCCTCGCCGGGCTTATGTCCCAGGGAATAATCCCACAGCCTCCCCTGTGCCAGGTCGTATTCATGCCCGAGGCAAAATGCCAGGCCCAGGTAGTCCGGGCGACTGTTGACCCAGGCGATCATCTTGGCGACCTGTTCCGCCTGCCAGCGCCGGCCATTGAGCCCGTAAGCGGCTTTAGCGCCGGCTTCCCCCAACCAGAACGGCAACGGGTTGCTGCGGCCCAGCCGAGAATACACCGCCAACACGCCGCGCTCGTCCTCGGTTTCGGAATTGCCGATGGGGCCGCCGAAGCGCGGCGCATGCTGCGGGTAGGCATGGACGTCCCAGGCATCCTGGTACTGATCCAGACCCCGCTTGAGAACCGCCTCGAACCACCTGCCAGGGTTTAGCCCGTCGGGAAAGCCGGCGTTCTCATCCACCGCGCCGGGCCGCACCAGACTTCCGCCCACGTAATGGCCATCCGGCCGGGCCTGATGGACCCACTGGTATTCGCGCCGGGCCCGATCCACCCAATGGTCGGGAGCGCGCAGCTTCGTCCATTCCCCATCGCGGCGGATGTCGATCTCGTTGTTGGCCTTGAAATAACGGGTGTAGGGCGCGGTCGCCGTGATAAAGCCCTGGCCAGCCGAGGCCTCGTCATTGAGCCAATGGCTGTCGCCGCCGGTATCGGCAAACAATTCCAGCCCACGGCGCCTGGCCTCTTCCCATCGTGGCCGATGCTCGGCGCCGGCGCCGGGGTAACTGCCATAGCTCCTGAAGATCCCGCTGCGCTCCAGCCAGTCGAAATAGCCACCGGCCTGCCGAAAGCCGCGATCGCCCTCGGCGAAGGCGTAATAGTCGTTGTTCCACAGCTTCTTGCTGGCCAGCCGTGCCTGCTGGGCCGCGTTGCCGCCCACGATGCTCAAGCCGTCTGGGGCGTACGACATGATGCGCCGGCCGTCCTTCCCCAGCAGGGCAACGCAGATCGCGTAGTAGCCAGGCTCCGGCGCCTTGCCGAAATCCAGCTCCGCTACGGATGGAAAAATGCCTTCCCGTTCCCGCAGGGCCAGCGGGCGACCTTGGTAATCCTTGAGCTCCACCCGCAGCTTGGCGGGAAAGGCAGGTATCGGGGACTTCAGCTCGCGTTCCTGTTCGATGCCGTGCCAACGCAGGTCGACCCTCAGCTTCAACGGTTCGCCGGGACGCGGCAGACTGGCGGGCGCGTCGGCATGAATCAGCGGCCGCAGCCTGGCCGCGATACGATTTCGCGGCAAATCGGCTTCCGGATCGGCGAGGCGGGTCTCCAGGCCGCTCAAGGGCTTGCCGGCCACATCGGTGAAATGGGCAGAAAATCCGAAGCGCTCACCCGGACCCAGTTTCATCGTCAATTTCAACAGCAACCGGTGCCATCCGGCGGGCAAACCGAGAGGCACGGAGCCCTGCTTCAGGGCGAGTTGCCGTCCATCCAGCCAGACCGCCGCCGGATCGGCGCCCCCATCCAGCTTCAGCATGGCTCGGGTCGGATGCGCCACTTTGAGATCGATCTGGGCATAGCCGCTGCCGCCAGCCCAGCGGTAATCGTGCTCGGTCGTCGCGATCACCACGGCGCCATCCGGGGCGGATTCCGCGCGCTGCCAGCTTCGCATCACCCCGCCCATCAACTCGGTGCTGAGATAGCGCTCGCCGGGATTGGGCCGCATCACGGTCTCGCTATCGAGCCCGTAGATCGACAGCCCAGCGATTCCGTCCTGCAGGCCGCCCACCAGCCAGGCCGGCGGAACACCGTTCCGCAGCGGCAAGCCCGGTTCTTCCGGGACACCGGGAATCTGGGCCAAGACGCCATGGCGGCGGGGGTCGTCCAGGAAGCGGGTGACCGCAGCCGACTTGGCCGGGCGTGCCAGAACGCCGAGCAGGCTGTACTGTTCGTCCGCCAGGATCGCCGCCGGCAATGCCGGCAGATTCAACTCCTTTGCCGTTTCCTGGGCTTCCTGGCCAATCCGGTAAACCACCGCGGTGTCCGCCAGGCGTCCGGACACTTCCGGCTGTGACAGACCGGCGAACAACGCCTGCCCGCGCTCCGAGCCATCGTCCAGCACATACAGACGCCGACGCGGCTGCGCGACCGGTTTGAGTCCGGCCAGAAACCGGTTGCGGGAAGCGGCATCGGAAGGCTGCATCGGCATGGCAAGCGGGGACACCAAATCCAGCAGGAAAGCATCGAACACCTTGGCGCCATCCGCCTTGCCGGTATTTTCGACCTGGATCCAGCGATCGCCGGGAAACACCGGCACCGTCCCCTCCCCGGCCAGCCATTGGTACTCCCAAGGCGTTCCGTTAGTCATGGCAAACGAAGCGCGCTCCGCCAGAGCCGCCTCGTTCGGCCCCAACTTGACCGAAAAATGCTGGAGGACCTGAGAAACCTCGCCGCCGCTCTTGTAGCGCGCATGGAAACGATACTGTCCCGGCACGACGGTCGGCGGCAGCGGAAACCGGAAGCCTGCGCCGAATTCGCCAAAGCCGGGGTGGAGAATCTGAGTTTCGTCCTTTTCCTCGACCAGACCGCCCTGGCCGGTATGGCCGATCAAGCGCCCGACCGAAACCCGGACAGGATCAGGATTGACGGCCGACTGGCGTGGCGGCGCGGAGCCCAATTCCAGCACCAGCGCCGTCCGTTCGGGACTCGGCGTCACAGGCAGAGCGGCGGGTGGCGGTGGCGGGCCCAGCAGAAAGGCATCGAACACCTTGGCATCATGGCCGGCACCGCTGACCCTGACATCCACAACGGCATCGCCGTGCCTGAGGGAAATCGGCGGTTGCGCCGGCAGCCAGGCATAATCCCAGCCACGGGGCTTGAGTTTGACCTCGCCCCGCCGTTCAAGATGGGAAGCGTCGGGTCCGGCCCACAGCTCGAACCGCTGCTCGCAGACCGACGGTTCCCCGCCCTGGCGCCAGCGCGCCCAAAAGGTATAGGCCCCGGGCGGAAGCGGCGCACCGGGACCGAAACGGAACGCCGTCTCCCAGCGGCCGAAGCCCGGATGCGCGCTCACCACGTCATCGGCCTGCTCGCTCACGGCACTGCCTTCAGCCTGGCCCACTGCCGCACCGCGAAATCCGACCACTCCCGCAACGGTGGCCGCCAGCCCTGCGGGCGCCGAACCTAAATCCAACAGCAGGGCCGGGTGATCAGCCGTGCCGGTCACGGGCAGGGAACCCTGAGTTTCTGCAATAGCCGGTGAAGAAAACAGCAAAACCCCTGTAAAAACAAATCGAAGGAACAACATCGGCGCTCGACGGCGAAAGCATCAGTTTACCACCCACCGAGTAGCAACCACCCCACGCTGATCCAAGCCAGATCATCCCGACGATTCCGTCAAACCGGTCCGACTGGGAATTCGACGAGCTCTGAAACAGCCGAACCTGGATTCCGCCGACCTTGTCCGTCATCGTCTACGGGAATGCCCGGACAACGGACCTTGCGCGAAGCGCCCAGTTCGACAAGCCGGACCAGGGTGGTTGAAATAAACCATGCCCCGCCAAGCCACCCGCCCCGGTTACTCTGCCATTTCAATCACATACCTGGCAGGCATAAAGTCTGCATTATTAAAACTGCGGTGTTTTCTGAGGACGGGAAACCCCTAAGAAACTTAGGTAAAGCGGAAATCCTAGCCAAATGCGACGACCGGGAACAATGAGATCTAGCCCACCACGATTCCCCCACCTAAATCGGATTGTCGTGAATCGATACCTCAGAGAAATTCAGCCGCTCGCTAGCAACTTCAGGGATTCGCAATGCTAACCCCAGGCTTCAAACAGCGTATGCAAAACCATTTATCCGCATCCTTGATTCTCTTACTAACGGCCATGCAATTGACCGGCTGCAATCAGGAACATGCCGAAAAAGAGGAAGCACAGCCGAAACTGGAGGCCACCATACCGATCCGCGAAGATACCGGTGTTGACAGGGAATACGTGTGCCAGATTCATGCGATCAAGCATATTGAAATCCGGGGGCTGGAACGAGGTTATATCCAGAACATCTTTGTGGATGAAGGGCAGTTTGTGAAACAGGGACAACCCATGTTCAAGATCATGCCCAACGTCTATCAGGCCGAACTGGCCAAGGCCAAGGCCGAGGCCAATACCGCCAATATCGAATACCTCAACACCAAGGCCTTGGCGGACAAAAACGTCGTATCCGCCAACGAGTTGGCATTGGCGAAGGCCAAATTGGACAAGGCCAACGCGGAAGTCAACCTGATGGAAACCCATTTGGGGTTCACCGATATCAACGCGCCTTTCGAGGGCATCATGGACCATCTGGAGGTGAGAAACGGCAGCCTGGTCGAGGAAGGGGCATTACTGACCACCTTGTCGGACATCAGCAAGCTATGGGTATATTTCAACGTGCCAGAAGCGGAATACCTGGATTACCGGATGAAGAAACACGACGACGAACCCAAGGTAAGGCTCCGGATGGCCAATGGCCAGATCTTCAGTGAGCCGGGGGTTATTCAAACCATCGAGGCGGACTTCGATAATCGGGCAGGCAATATTGAATTCCGCGCCACCTTCCCGAATCCGGACCGGATACTCCGCCACGGAGAGACCGGCACCATCCTCATGCAGAAAGTCTACAAGAATGCCTTGCTGATTCCGCAAAAAGCGACCTTCGACATCCTCGACAAAACCTACGTCTATGTCGTCAAAAAGGACAACACTCTGGAGCAAAGGCTCGTCAAGATCGAAGCCAGCCTTCCCTACCTTTTTATCATCAAGAGCGGACTGAAAGACGATGACACGGTCTTGCTGGAAGGATTGCGCAAGGTCAACGCGGGACAAAAGGTCGAGATCAATTTGAGGCCACCGGAGCAGGTCCGATCCGAGCTGAAACTGTATTCGGAATAACTTGCCGGAAGTCACCAGGCCATGTTTAAAACCTTCATCAAAAGACCGGTCATGGCGATCGTGCTGTCGCTGGTATTCCTGTTCATGGGAACGCTATCGATCCGATCATTGCCCATCTCCCAGTTTCCCGACATCGCGCCGCCCCGCGTCATCGTTTCCCTGGCTTTTCCCGGCGCCAGCGCCGACGTGCTGGTGCAATCCTCACTGATCACCATCGAGCGGGCCATCAACGGCGTCCCGGGAATGAAGTACATCGTGTCCGACGCCACCAGCGCCGGCGAGGCAACGATACAGGTGATCTTCGACCTGAGCGTGGACCCCAACATCGCCATGGTGAACGTGAAGACCCGCCTGGATCAGGTCATGAGCCGGCTGCCGAAACTGGTGCAGTTGGAGGGTGTCATCGTCGAGCGGGTCCAGCCCAGCATGCTGATGTACATCAACCTGTACAGCAAGGACAAAAATGCCGACGAGAAATTCCTGTTCAACTACGCCAACGTCAATGTGATCCCGGAGGTGCAGCGCGTCTATGGGATTGCCCAGGCGAAAATCCTGGGCAGCCGCCAATATGCGATGCGGGTCTGGCTGAACCCGGACCGGATGCGGGCCTATAACGTGTCGTCCGACGAGGTCATGGATGCAATCGCCAACCAAAGCATCATCGGCCGGCCCGGGCGGCTCGGCCAGAGCACCGGGATCGCCGCCCAATCGAAGGAATATGTCCTGGTTTACCAGGGGCGTTACGACAAGCCGGAGCAGTATGAAGACATCATCATCCGGGCCAATTCCAAAGGCGAGATATTGCGCCTGAAGGATGTCGCCAAGGTCGATTTGAGCAGCGAGTTTTACGACATCTATTCGGACAAGGATTCCTATCCGTCTGCCTCCATCGTGCTCAAACAAAATTACGGCAGCAACGCCAGCAAGGTCATCGAGGACGTCAAGGAGAAGCTCAAGGAACTGAAAGCGTCATTTCCCGACGGCATGGATTACGAGATCAACTACGACGTCTCGCGCTTCGTGGATGCGTCGATCGACAAGGTGCTCCATACCCTGGGCGAAGCCTTCGTGCTGGTGGCCCTGGTGGTCTTCATCTTCCTGGGGGACTGGCGTTCGACCCTGATCCCGATCCTGGCGGTGCCGGTTTCGCTCATCGGCTCGTTCGCCGTGATGCAGGCGTTCGGCCTGTCCATCAACCTGATCACCCTGTTCGCGCTGGTGCTGGCCATCGGCATCGTGGTTGACGACGCCATCGTCGTGGTGGAAGCGGTCCACGCCAAAATGGAAGCCGAGCATTGCTCGCCCTACGAGGCGGCCCAAACGGTGTTGGGCGAGATCGGCGGCGCCATCGTCGCGATCACCCTGGTCATGACCTCGGTGTTCGTACCCATCGCCTTCATGACCGGGCCGGTGGGGGTGTTCTACCGGCAATTCTCCATCGCCATGGCGTCGTCGATCATCATCTCGGCGGTGGTCGCATTATCGCTGGCGCCGGTGCTGTGCGCGATGATCCTGAAAAATACCCACGGCCAACCGCGACGGAGAACGCCGATCAAGGCGTTCATCGACCTTTTCAACGACCTGTTTGAAAAAGTCACCGGGCGCTACGTCAAACTGCTCGACGTGGTGGTGGCGCGGCGCGTCATCACCTTTCTCGCCCTGGGCGGCTTTGCCTTCGGCATCTTCTTCGTGAACAAGACCTTGCCCGCCGGCTTCATCCCCGGCGAAGACCAAGGCATGATCTACGCCATCATCCAGACGCCGCCGGGCTCCACGCTGGAGGTCACCAACCAGGTGGCGCGTCAGCTGGAAAGCGTCGCCAGCAAGATCGAAGGGGTGCAGTCGGTGTCGTCGCTGGCGGGCTATGAAGTCCTCACCGAGGGCCGCGGCTCCAACGCCGGTACGTGCATCATCAACCTCAAGGATTGGTCGGAACGCCGGGCATCGGTGCAGGACGTGATTCACGAATTGGAGGAGAAAACCCGAGATTTCGGCGCCGTCATCGAGTTTTTCCAACCGCCTTCCGTTCCCGGCTATGGCGCCGCCTCCGGCTTGGCGTTGCGGCTGTTGGACAAGACATCAAGCAACGACTACTACGCCTTCGACAAGATCAACCAGGACTTCATGGCAGCGCTGCGCCAACGCAAGGAACTGACCGGCCTATTCACCTTCTACGCCGCCAATTACCCCCAATACGAGTTGGTGATCGACAACAAGCTGGCCATGCAGAAAGGCGTTTCCATCAGCAAGGCCATGGAAAACCTGGGCATCATGATCGGCAGCACTTACGAGCAAGGCTTCATCCGCTTCAATAACTTCTTCAAGGTCTATACCCAGGCGCTCCCGGAATTCCGGAGGTTTCCGACCGACGTCCTGAATTATTACGTGAAGAACGAAGACGGCGAGATGGTGCCTTATTCCGCCTTCATGACCATGAAGAAACGCCAAGGCCCTAACGAAATCACCCGCTACAACCTTTACAACTCGGCCGCCATCCGCGCCGAACCCGCCGCCGCCTACACCACCGGCGAGGCCATCGCCGCCGTCAAGGAGGTCGCCGCCACCACCCTGCCGCGCGGCTACGACATCGCCTGGGAGGGTTTATCCTTCGACGAAGCCGCCCGCGGCAACGAGGCGCTGGCGATCTTCGCCGTGGTGATCGTGTTCGTCTACCTGGTGCTGGCGGCGCAGTACGAGAGCTTCGTGTTGCCGCTGGTGGTGCTGCTCTCGCTGCCTGCCGGCATCTTTGGCTCGTTCCTGCTGCTGAAGGAAACCGGGTTGGCCAACGACGTCTATTCCCAGGTGGGACTGGTGATGCTGATCGGCCTGCTGGGCAAGAACGCGGTGCTGATCGTCGAATACGCGGTGCAAAAGCAAAACCAGGGGATGTCGGTCCGGGATGCGGCGATCGAAGGCGCCAAAGCGCGCTTCCGGCCCATTTTGATGACATCCTTCGCCTTCATCGCCGGCTTGATTCCCTTGGCGATCGCCACCGGAGCCGGAGCGGTAGGCAACCGCACCATCGGCACCTCGGCACTGGGCGGCATGGTGTTCGGCACCGTGTTCGGGGTGGTCCTGATTCCAGGGCTCTATTACGCCCTTGCCCGCTTGATCGAAGGCAAGCGCCTGATCCGCGGCGAAGACTTCAAGCCGTTTACCGAAACCTACCAGTACGGTATGGGCGATGAGGGCGACTATGACTAAGGCCTCGCAGATCATCGCCATCAACCTGCTGGGCCTGCTGTTGACGGCGTGCGGCATACCGGATCTCGCCACCAAAAAGGCCGAGGTCCCGCTTCCGGAAACCTATCAGGCCACGCCGCAGAAACCGGCCAACGCGGCCGATCTGCCCTGGAATCAGCTGTTCGAGGACCCGAACTTGGCCAGCCTGATCGATCTGGCCATCGCCAACAACAAGGAAGTGAATATCGCGCTGCAGCGGATCAGCAGGGCGGAAAACGAAATCCAGTCGCGCAAGGGCGCCTATCTGCCCTTCGTCAGTCTGGGCGCCGGAGCGGATGGCGAAAAGGTCGGGAAAGATACCCGTAATGGTGCCGTCGAGGACAATCTCCCCATCAGACGAGGTGAGAAATTCCCGACTTTTCTCGGAAACTTCCGGTTCGGGCTGTTTTCCACCTGGGAGATCGATATCTGGAAAAAACTCCGAAATGCCGCCGAAGTCGCCCGGCTGGAGTATCTGGCCTCAATCGAAGGCCGGCGCTTTCTGGTGACCAATATCGTGGCGGAAGTGGCGCACGGGTATTACGAACTGCTGGCGCTAGATAACCAGTTGGAGAACCTGGAACAGAATATCCAGATCCAGCAGAACGGGCTGGAAATCGTCAAACTACTGCAGGTGTATGCCCGGTCCAACGCACTCGCCGTCCGGCGTTACGAAGCGGAAGTAGCGAAAAACCAGAGTCGAAGATACGAAATCCAGCAGCAAATCACGGTGGTCGAAAACCGAATCAACTTCCTGCTGGGACGGCCGCCGCAACCCATTGCGAGAGCTTCCGGTTCACTGATGAATCATAAACCGAAAATACTCGACGCGGGCTTTCCCTCGGAGCTGCTTCGGAACCGACCGGACATCCGCCAGGCGGAATTGGAACTCTCGGCGGCAAGCCTCAATATCGACGTGGCGCGCGCCGAATTCTACCCGTCCTTCGGCATCAAGGCCGGCGTCGGATTTGAGGCTTTCGCCCTGAAATACCTGATCAATACCCCGGAATCCCTGGCCGCCATGGTCGCCGGGGAAATGATCGCGCCTCTGGTCAATCGCAATTCCATCATGGCCGAATTCAAAAATGCCAACGCCAAACAAATCCAGGCGGCCTATGAATACGAGCAGCGCATCCTCAACGCTTATGTGGAAGTGAGCAACCAACTGGCCAACATCGACAATCTCGACAAGAGCTATACCCTCAAGCAACAACAGGTCGACGCCCTCACTCAATCCATCGACGTGGCGAACCAGCTGTTCAAATCGGCCCGCACCGACTACCTGGATGTGCTGCTCACCCAGCGCGACGCGCTGGAAGCCAGGCGAGAACTCATCGAAACCCGGCAGAAGCAGTTCGGTGCCACAGTGGAACTCTATCGAACCCTCGGCGGCGGATGGCGGGATGGTGTAAATCCGCAAACTCTGGCGGGCGTAAAAAATACCGGTACCGAGCCGTGACCGGGGCACGGATGGCTCACCCTCAACGGCCTGCGCTGACGGGAAGCGCCGATCGCGATGACCGCGGCAAAGCGATCGCTCAGCCGCCTTCAACCACCCGTTCGATCAGTTCCTCGTAAGCATGCGATAGCCGTTCCCGCAGGGCGATCAGTTCTCCCAAGCGGGACTGCGCATAATCCAGGCGGCCTTGGCGGGCCAAGCCCACCAGTTCGGCAGCGAGGGCGTGGATCTGGCGGTGCAGGGGCTCCAGGCCCTTGAATTCAGTCAGGCCACCATAGGTTTCTTGCCCCCGGCCGTAATACCACTGGCCAAAGCGGCAGCTGTGATCATCCAGCTCCGGCGGTGAAAACGTGGCCGGATCGAGCACGCAGGCCGACACCCGTTCGGTCCACTGCCGGTGGCTGACCGAGGCCACCAGCAGCGCAACGTCTTCCCGCCGCAGCATACGCGCGGGAGGCAGCCACCCGGGCGACTCCTTGCGCCAAGTCGCCACCCAGCCCGGCATGCTCTCGGCAGGCATCGGCCGGCCGATCGCAAAACCCTGCCCCAGCTTGCAGCCCAGCTTGACCAGCATGGCCGCGTGCTGCTGCGTCTCCACGCCTTCCGCCACGACTTTGCGGTTGAATGCCTCGGCCAACCGCACCACACCCTCGACGATCCCGAAGTCGTCGGGGTCGTCCAGCAGATCTTGCACGAAACTCCGATCAATCTTGAGCGTTTCCGCCGGAAGTTGCCGGAGACAGGCCAGTGAGGAATAGCCCGTCCCGAAATCGTCCAGGGCGAACCGCACCCCCAAATTCCGCGCCGCGTCCAGCACCTTGGCTGCCCGTTCGAGCTCGCCCAAGGCCACGGTTTCCACCACCTCCAATTCCAGATCGCCGGCCGAGATCTGCGGATAACGGCTCAGCGCCGCCCGCAGGCGCTCGATGAAATTGCCGTCGAGCAGGTGGCCGGTACTGACGTTGACGCTCAGCGGCACGTTCAATCCACTGGCATGCCACTCGGCCATCTGAGCCAATGCCCGGTCGATCACCCATTCCCCCAAGGCCCGCTCCAAGCCGGTGCCGCTCAAGATCGGCAGGAACTCGCCGGGTGACAGCAGGCCCAGTTGGGGATGCTGCCAGCGGATCAGCGCCTCCAGGCCGGCGACTTCGCCGCTGACCAATTGCACCGTAGGCTGGAAATACAGCACGAACTCCTGTCGCCGCAAAGCCTCCGCGATCCGCTGCAGCGTCTCGCGCTGAGCCTGGACCTGACGGTCGTGGGCGGGATCGAACAGGTGGAAACGGTTGCGGCCGGCTTCCTTGGCCCGGTACATGGCCTGATCGGCATGACGCAACAAGGTATCGCTGTCGGCGTCGTCGTGCGGGAACAGGGTGACGCCAATGCTGACCGATACCGTCACCAGCGCTTTGCCGACGTCGACCGGCCGAGCCACGATGGCCAGCACCCGTTCCAGCAGTTGGCAGACCTCCTGGTCGCGGTCCAAGTCGTTGAACAGCAGGACGAACTCGTCCCCCCCCAAGCGCGCCAAGGTATCGTCGGAGCGCAGTACCGCCTGCAGGTCGCGGGTCAGCATCACCAGCAGGCGATCGCCGGCCTCATGGCCAAATCGGTCGTTGACCGGTTTGAACCCGTCCAGGTCCAGGTAACACACCGCCAGGATGCGACCGCTCCGGCGCGCCCTGGCAACCGCCTGGTTCATGCGGTCGGCCAGAAGGCGGCGGTTGGGCACGCCGGTCAAGGTATCGTAGTGAGCGATGCGGTCCAGTTCCGCCTCGTGCTCCTTGAGCCGGCTGATGTCCGAAAACACGCCGACGTATTGCTGGATCGTGCCGCGGTCGTCGCGCACGGCCGCGATGGACAGCATCTCGGCGTAAACCTCGCCGGACTTGCGCCGGTTCTGAATTTCACCGCGCCAGCTGCCTTTCTCGGCGAGGGCGTGCCACATCTCGGCATAGAAGTCGGCGCCCTGGAGTCCCGAACTCAGCAGCTTGGGGTTGCGCCCCAGCACCTCCTCGCGACTGTAACCGGTGATGCGGGTGAAGGCCGGGTTGACGTCGAGAATGGCATTTTCGCGATCGCTGATCACGATGCCTTCCTGGGTGTTGCGGAACACCCCCGCTGCCAAACGCTGGGTCGTCTCCACGTTGTGGCGGTCGGTGATGTCGAATTGAATTCCGCTCCACAGGACGTCCCCGTTTTTCTGCAACACCGGCTGCGACTCGAGATGCAGCCAGCGGACGCGCGCGCTCGGCAGGAGGATACGGCCTTCCCAGTGGAACGGAGACAGATCGCGGCGCGACCGCTCGTTGGCCTGGGCGAAATCGGCCCGATCGTCCGGGTGCACCCGATCGAAGGCCAATCCGGCATCGGCCATGACCTGGGCCTCATCGAGCTCCAGCATTTCGCACCAGCGCGGGCTGACGTAATCGAATCCGATCCTGTCGTCGCGCCGGTGCCGGAATTTGTAGATGCCCACTGGAATTTGAGCCACCAATTCACGATAGTCGCCGAGGCTCTCCTGCAGCGCTTTCTGAGCCTGCCTCCGCTCGGTGATGTCGCGGGCGATACCCAGCACCCCCACCAGCCGGCCGCCGCCGTCAAACAGCGGCGTTCGGATGGTTTCGAACAGCCCGTGATAGCCATCGGCCGCGAAACTCAGCCATTCTTCGCTCATGAGGGAGCCGCCTGCAGCAACCGCGGCGCGATCCTTCTCCCCAAACAACCCTGCCAGGTCCGTTGACACGAAGTCGAAGTCGGTCTTGCCGACGATAGCCGTCTCCGGTTTTCCGAAAAACCGCTCGAACTGGGGGTTGCAGAACAAATAGCCCCCGTCCGGACCCTTCAGCCAGACCAAATCCGGAATGGCCCTGAGCAGGCTCTGCAGCCTCAGGCGCTCGGCCTCCAGCGCTTGGCGCGCGCCCTGCTCCCGCGAGATATCGATCGCCACCCCGAGAACATAGGGCTGTCCGCCGAGTTCGCAGCGCCGGGCGGTAAAGTAGTGGGGGATGGCGCGGTCGTCCCGCGTGACAAACTCGGCCGCCAGCGCCGCCTGGCCCTGCCCGAAGGCCTCCGCGATGGCTGCAGCGATCCGTTGCCGATCATCCCCGCGGAAAAAATCGGTACCGTGCCGCTGTGCCAATTCCACATCGGTATAACCGCTCAGGTCGGCCACCAAGCGATTCCACCGCTGCATCCGACCGCTGTCGTCCAGCATGTAGAAACCGCCGGGCAGCGCATTGATGACGTCCTCGGAAAACTGCTTCTCGCGCCGCACCAGTTCGTTCTGGCGCTCGGTCTCGCGCTGGGCGCGCAGCTTCAGCAAGGCCTGGGACAGCTGGTTGGCCAGAGTCTCCAGCCCGACCATGGTATTCCTGCTGGCGCGGGCGGAATGACGGCATATCACCAGGATGCCCGCCTGGAACTCTCCGTCGATGTGGACCGGCACCACCACCGCGGACCGCATGCCTTGACCTTCCCGGTCCAGCTCGCCGATCAACAGGTCTTCGCCACACGCGCCCAACTGACTGCCGCGAATGGCGCACAACACGTCCGGGACGGCGCAACTGCAGCGGATCGAGCCGTCGCCGATCCAGTGGGCCAAGAGGGCGTCGCGGGGCACTACGGCGCAGCGTTCGGTGAATTCCGCGGATAGCCCGCGCGCCGCCGACATCCGGTAATAGCCCCCGGTTTCGCGCGTGTACAGCGCGCCGCCATCGGTCTCCGGCAAACCCACGGCAATTTCGAACGCCGCCGCCACCAGGCCGTTGCGGTCCAAGCCCCAAGCCATCGCTTCGGTGAAACGCCGCTGGGCCTCCAACAACAATTCGGCGTTCTTGCGCTCGCTGACATCGGTCGCGGTCCCCGCGGAAGACAACGGCAAACCCTGTTGGTCCCGCTGCAGCACTCGGCCACGGGTATGAATCCAGACCCAGTCGCCACAGCGATGGCGCATGCGATATTCGGCCTCGAACAGGACTCCGGGCCGCTTCATCGCCGCATCCGCCCGCGCCAGCACCGTCTCCCGGTCGTCGGCATGGATTATCTCTACCCAGCCGTCCCAATCCTGCGGCGACCATCCCGGAGCATGCCCCAGCAACGCCGCGAGGTTCACATTCCAGCGAATCCGGTCCTGACGATGGTCGTAATCCCAAACCCCCAGGTCGGCGGCATCCACCACCAGCTGCAACCGGCTCTCCAGATCGGCGTTGTGCTCCTGGAGATTGAGCCGGTCCTGCCAGACATCGTCGAACAATGCCAATCCCAACCGGTCCAGCAAGCGGGTCTGGCTCACCACCCCCAGCAGATGGCCGGCGCCGTCGACCACCGGCAGCCGCCGGACCCGCAGCCGCGCCATGGTCGCCGAAGCCTCCGCAACCGAGACTTCCGGCAGCAGACAGTGGAGCGGCAGATGCATCACCTCCGCCAAACGCAGCTTTTCCGGATCGACCGCCGCCGCCAGCAACCGGGGGATGTCCCGTTCGGTCAGGATCCCAAGCGGCTTGCCGCCGGCGGTCACCAGGACATATTCCCACTGGGACTCGACCATGCGCTCCAGCGCCAGAGCCAGGGTCGCCTCGGGGGGGAGTTCGGCCACCACCGGATCCAGCACCGCTTGCAGATGATCGATCCTGGCCAGGACGTCGCGGCTGAGGTGGGCGCGAAAATCGGTCGCGGTCACCACGCCCGCCAACTCTCCGGCGCGACCGGTCACCACCAGGTGGCGAATGTGATGGCGCCGCAGCAAGGCGTAGGCGGTGCGAAACTCGGTTTCGGCGGGCGCCGTGATGACCGGAGCATGCATGACGCTCCGCACCTGCAGCTCGGCAGCGTCGCCGCGCAACAGGATCGCGGGAATGTCGGCTTCGGTCAGAATACCGATCAGTTCACCGCCTTGTGTCACGACCAGGCAGGACACCCGCGCCCGGTCCATCAGCCGGGCGGCGGCGACGACCGTGGAGTCGGGCGCGATGACCTGGAGGGCCGAGCTCATGATGTCGGCCAGACTAATGGATTCGATGGAGTACACGGCAGGTCCGAAGCCCAATGCTCACGTGATTCCCGAGGATCAATGCGTTACGGCCATCCTTCGGACGGCCAGCGCTCCTCGGATCTGAGAAGCCGCGTTAACTTAGCATAGAGCCCGCCACCAAGCACGTTAACGCGCGCCACGGATCGGGCCGCGATTTTTCGCGGTGCCGGTCATAAGCATTATGACCTCCCGGCACGCGCCATACGAGCGGGTCGCCACGCTAGACCGCAGGCACCCGGATCATAACCGCTATGATCCCGCCCCGGACCGGCACTGCCCACGCCCCCCGGGCCTACGGAAAAATAGTCGCCAGTTCAAGGCGTTGAACGACGTCGATCGGCCACCGGGAATCTGGCACGGCTCTCGCTCGTATTCGCTTGAGTCCATTGCGCGAACCACCGGCATGAGGCAACCCCGTCAACCATGTCCGCCCCACACGTTCAGATTCTGACGATTCCTTCCGGTTATCGCGGCACGTTGGCGCCCCTCGCCCAGATTGCCGATCTGGTCCGCCGCGGCGCCAAGGACTTCGCCGTGCGCCGCCAGGCAGTCGCGATTCTGCGCAACGGCGGCGTACGTGCCAAGGACTATCTGGGGGAGATCAAGGCGCTGTTCCAGTGGGTGCAAAGCCATATCCGCTACACCCGCGACACCTTCCGGGTGGAGTTGTTGCATTCGCCCCGCCGCATGCTGGAGCTGCGCGCCGGCGATTGCGACGACATGGCCGTGCTGCTGGGGGCGGTGCTGGAATCGGTGGGCCACCCGGTGCGGCTGGTGATCACCGGCCGGGATCCCAACCGGCCGGAGCTGTTCAGCCACATCTATGTGGAAGCCTGGCACCGCGACCGCTGGATCGCCCTGGATGCCACCATGCCCCATCCCATGGGATGGGCTCCGGTCACGCCGGTCAAGCGCATCGTTTCATTGAGGAGGAATCCTGCCATGCCGATCGATCATCCGGATTTACTGGGCGCCGTCGAGACAGTCCCGGAACGCCTTCACGACTTCCTCCGCAGTCTGCGCGGAGAAGCGATCGCGCCCCGGGACGGCCGGGTCAAAATGGTCTGGGAACTGCTGCGAAGCCGCCGGTTGTTGGGACGCGATCCGTGGGTTAAGCAAGTGCTGCGGCGTATCTGGGAGCTGGGGCTGCGGGCCCGGCCGCGGCCCCGCACGCACGCCAGGCTGGTCCAGGCCTTCCATCAGTGGGGGCTGCTGCCTAGCCAGCGGGGAACCAGCCGCGGCCCTTTAGGACCGAACCGGCCCGGCCGGCCGGTCAGGCTTCGTCCGCTGACGCCGCATCCGCGCCCCATTCCTCGTCCGCCGGCGGCCGCGGCTGGAAAGCCACGGACATGAGGCTCGCAATGGATAGCGCGATGCTCCGGCAAGGCCACGAACTCTATCGCGCCCTCAACCGGTTCCAGCCGGCCGAAGTGGTTGCCGCTCGCCACCGCCGCATCATGCCTCCGGTGGTGATGGAACTGGGACAACTCGCCGGACTGATCTA
Organism: Methylococcaceae bacterium; assembly: GCA_012026715.1. Classification (GTDB taxonomy): domain Bacteria; phylum Pseudomonadota; class Gammaproteobacteria; order Methylococcales; family Methylococcaceae; genus VEPB01. The sequence goes on from VEPB01000293.1 coordinate 27,356, forward strand.
CCGCAGCGACAAGGGAAATCGGGGCGACTCCAGAACCTATATCCATTTCATGGAAAAGCCGCCGCGGCTGGTCAGCGATGTGACCGGGACCCAGCTCTACATCGTCGGCGGCAACTACCGCGTGACCGC
>VEPB01000455.1 GCA_012026715.1 Methylococcaceae bacterium
CCAGGCGTTCGGGCGGGAACGGCACGAGCAGGAGCGCTTCGTCGAAGACGCCAGCCGCACCCTGGAGGACAGCATCCGCACCGCCCGCCTGGAAGCCGCGGCGACCCGCACGGTGGAAATCCTCAGTTCCGCCGGCGTGTGGGCGGTGGTGCTGTTCGGCTCCCTGGCGGTCCTGCAGGGCACGCTGAACCCCGGCGAGGTGCTGGTGTTCATCACCTATGTCACCAACATGTACCGGCCCCTGCGCAACCTGGCCAAGCTGCTCACCAAGTTTTCCAAGGCCAGTGTCAGCGCCGAGCGCATCAATGAAATCCTGGCCACCGATCCGGACATCAAGGACCGCCCCGGCGCCATCGCCGAAGCCGATATCACGGGCGATATCGTCTTCGACCACGTCCGCTTCCGCTACGACCAGGGCAATCCGGTGCTGGACGACGTGTCCTTCCGCATCGCGCCCGGCCAGCGGGTCGCCCTGGTGGGCGGGTCCGGCTCCGGCAAGTCCACCCTCACCAACCTGATCCTGAGGCTGTACGACCCGACGGCCGGCCGCATCACCCTGGACGGCGGTGACCTGCGCGACTACCAGCGGGAATTCCTGCGCCACCAGGTCGCCATCGTGCTGCAGGGCGCGGTGCTGTTCGGCGCCTCGATCCGCGAGAACATCGCCTACGGCCGCCCCGATGCCGGCGATACCGAAATCATCGCGGCGGCCCAGGCGGCCAATGCCCACGACTTCATCATGGCGCTGGACGACGGCTACGACACCGTCATCGGCGAGCGCGGCTCCACCCTGTCCGGCGGCCAGCGGCAACGGATCGCCATCGCCCGCGCGCTGATCCGCAACGCGCCGATCCTGATCCTGGACGAACCCATGACCGGCCTCGACGTGGACAGCGAGGCGCTGGTATCCGAGGCCTTGGAGAACCTGATGCGGGGCAAGACCTGCCTGATCATCACCCACGACCTGGCCGCCGCCGCCGGCGCCGACTTCGTGCTGCGCCTGCAGGACGGCAAGATCAGCCGCCAACCCAAGCTGGGGTTGGCAACCCTGGCGGGAGCGGGGTAAGCCGGTGACGGGCGCAGAGAAATCCAGGACGGGATTTATTCAGGGCTCCCTTAGTTCTACTTTGTCAGATTGCTCTTGCCCGTAGCGACGTGACTGAACTGGCCTTGAGTCGCTGCGCGACGGCTGATTTGAATGTGAGTTCCCGGACCCACGGCCGCGATACTTTCCGCTACGAAAACCATCCCTGGTTTTCGCCCTTCGGGCCAGCCTGCGGCTGTTCAAATTCGCTCCAGGCGAATTTGTGTGTGGCCAAAGACAAATCTGCCGGAAGCAGATTTGGTCGCCCGGAGGGTTTGCCGCAGGAGAGCCGCAAAACAGCAGTATCCAAAAGAAAGACCACCCCCAGCCGCGACTAGCAGCGCTACACAGTCCTGCTCCACTTGCAAGCCCGGTGCAAACCTTCCATGGTTTGGCCGTTCGCCTGTCGGCTCACCCCTTGCGCTCCTCGCTTTCAGCAGGGGTCGGCAAAAGGGCGATCCATCGCCCTCTGCCGCCGCGCGGCTTTGTTCGCGGTGCTGTCCTGCATCGCTTCCAAAGTTCTGGGATTGCCTTCCATGGCAAACCCGCTCAGCGCGTCCGCTTCGCCCTTGCCGCTCCCCTTACGGGCTGTTCCTGCTGCAAGCTCCGGTGCTCAGCGCGGCTGCAGGGGACCGAAGAAAGAAGAAACACACTCAGGGGGAGGGTGTTTCGCACGACAAAGTAGAATCAGAAGATGTACTTGATCTTGAGGTCGACCATGGCCGAGGTGTTGCCGGACAGGTCGCCATAGGCATTGCCGGCACGGAACACGGCTCCGGTCAGCTGCACCTGGAAGTGTTTCCACTCATCCAGGGAGATCACCAGATCCAGTTCCTCGCCCAGATCACCGCTAACGCCGGTCGGATCGGCCTTGATCCGGCCGTCGCGGACGCTGTCGCTGGGGTCGGCCTGGCGGTAGTGATGGAACAGCAGGTCGACGGCGCTGTCCTCCGACAGCGGAAAGCCGATGGCGGCGGTGGTGATCTCCAGATTTGCCAGTTCGGGCCGGAACAGTTCCCCGTAGTAGCGAAACCGCTGGCTGCCCCCCAGCTTGATCTTGTTGTCGTGCACTCCGGTCTGGCGGAACCCGGTCTCGGTGCCGTTCTTCGAGTTGCCGGAACCGTAGGCGTAACCGAGGGTGAAATAGGGCTCCAACGGCAGCTTGGTATACCAGGTGATGCCGGTGTCGAGCCCCCAGCCCAGCACGCTGTGGGTGGAATGGGTTCCGGCACGGTCCTGCCGGTTATTGACCGCATCGAAGTCGATCAGGGTCTCGTGCCCGGTCACCACCGCGGTATCCAGCCAATAGCCGAACTTATACCCGGAGGCCAGCTTGAACTTGCCCATGGCGCGGCCGCCCACCCAGGTGAGGTCGGCGTCGCTCTTGTCGCGGCGCTCGTGCCACACCACGTCGCCATCGCGCTCGCGCCCGGAACCGTCGAACTGGCTCATGAAGAACAGGGTCAGGTTCTGCTTTTCCGACCACTGCCAGACCAGATCGCCGAACACCCGCAACACGTCCTTGTGCAGGGGTGCGGTATGGCCCAGGTCGGTACGCTTGGAACTGAACTCCTCGGCCACGGAGATTTCGCCCAGGATTTCGCCGTGGACGAAGTAGAGCCGAACGGCATCCAGCCGCTCGTTCCACCACCATTGGCGCTTTTCCGAGTAGCGCTGGCGACCCAATTGCAGGCTAAAGCCGGTATCGAGAATCCGGCTGGCGAACAGCCAAGCCTGGTCCAGTTCCAGATAGCTCTCGTCGTGCCGATTGCGCTCCTCGGCATAGATTTCCGGGTTGTAGAAGGCGCTGGCCTGGAGGAAGGCAGACAGCGAACTCGACCAGGGGTAGTAGAATTCCAGCTGGAAGTCCTGGGATACATTGACGGTATCACCCGGCTTCGTCGGATCGAGATCGCGGTCCTGGAAATAGCGAGGCTCCAGCTCGTAGCGGCCGCCAATGGTCAGCGGGCGGCCCAGCACATCCATGCGGAATTGGTCGGCCGGGCGCTTTTCGCCCGGATCGATGCGTACCGGAGCCTTTTTCTCGGTATCGTTGCCGTCCTCCCGATAGGTTGGAGCGGTCTGTCCATTGACATCTTGCGCTGCGGCCTGGAAAGCCGCGCACAGCGCCAGCGCCATGATGCTTTTCTGCGCTGCGCGCACGGGGGACTCCGGAAATTCAGGTAGGCGGGGCGGGCCTGGCCTTCCGGCCGAGCCCGCTCCAAAAGGTCCGCAGGGGCCGTCAGCTCAGCCGCGGCCGGGCACGCCGTTCGACGGGAACGGTCACCGGCGTGTTGCCGGGGGCCTCCCACGCGGCCGGGTAGAGCAGGCCGTTGAGGGCATCGGCGATGGCCGGCAGGCCATCCATATTGATCTGGTAGAGGCTGCTGCGGTGCACGTTGATCAAGTCCAGTTCCTCGGCCACCGTGGCAAGCAGCAGGTCCGGGGTCAGATCGCTGGGATGGATAGCCCGCAACAGCCCCAGCTGCGCCAGCCGTTCGGCCCGTATCCATTGCTCCAGCACCGGCTTGACGCGGGGGACGATGACCGCCCGCTTGCGCAGCGTCAGCAGCTCGCACACGGTGTTGTAGCCCCCCATGCACACCACCACGTCGGCGGCATCCATCACCGCCATCATGTCCTGGGCGAACTCCAGGACGATGACATTGGGCTGGTTGACGGCCATCTCGACAATGCCGCGACGCTGTTTTTCACCCATCTCCGGTCCGCACACCAACAGGCTCTTGGTGGATGCGTCAAGCGGCTGCCGGTGCAGGCCTTCCAGATAGCACTGCAGCACGTGAGCCCCATCCTCGCCGCCCCCGACCGTCACGAACACCAGACGATCGGTCTGGGCCAGGCCCAATTCGGCGCGCAGCTGGTCGCCGGACGCGGCACTGCGTTCGCGCGCGATGTAGCCGCAGTAGCGGGTCTTGGCCCGGCTGTCGGTGGGAAATTGGTATTCCTTGCCGGTATCGAAGATATCCGGCGAGCCGACCACCAGCACTTGGTCGTAAAATGACCGGATGATGTCGTGATAGCCGTTCTTCTGCCACACCCGAATGGTGCTGGCTGGGCTGTCGAGGATATCGCGCAGCAGCAGCACCAGCTTGGCGCGGTGGCCGCGCCGCTGCAGAAGTTCCAGTGCCGTACCCAGTTCGTCGCTGACGCCCAGCGGCTTCTTGTCCACCAGGATGAGGTCCGGGTCGAAATCCAGGATGCTGTTCAGGATCAGGTTGCTGCGCAGCCTAACCAGCTTGCCGTAGTCGACATCGAGGAACTTGGCCTGATACTCGCCCTCGGTGTTGCGCGACAGGCAGGGCAGCTTGATGTAGTCGATGCGCTGCGGGATGCGGAAAGCATGCAGCATGGGCGAACCGGACAGGATCAGCACCGAGGTTTTGGGGTCGCTATCCACCAGATGCTTGCAGATTGCGAGCATGCGGCGGATGTTGCCAAGGCCGAAGGTGTCGTGTGAGTAGACGACGATGCGCTTTTTCCCGCTTTCGCGGCTAATCATGGTGTTCTTGTTCATGCTGAATTCAAAAGGCCTGGTTAACGGGAAACTGCATGCCTTGCGAAGCTGCGTGTCGCTAAATCGCGACACAGATAAGAACGACTCTCATCTTCGCTTAACCCGTTTATGACTCTTTGGTGACAAAGGTTCATTGACACCAAAAACTTTTCTGCTACCCAATGGAAACAAACCCGCCCAATCG
>VEPB01000508.1 GCA_012026715.1 Methylococcaceae bacterium
GCTAAAGCTTGGATTTGACCCGCTGATAGGCCCGCTTGAGCTCCTCGCCCAGTTCGGCCACGCTGTTCATCACGTCGTCTGCCGCGTCTTTAGCCTCATCCGCCGCGCTTTCGAGCTTGTTCTGAAATTCGGTGAATTTCCTTTCGGCCTGCTCCCATTCCTCCCTGGCCTCCATCCGGGCCAGGCTGATCTGAACGACCAGTTCGTCCCGCTGTTGTTGCAACTGCAGTTTGATCTGCTCGAGATTGTCCTGAATGCTCATCGCTGACTCCCCCAAAAGACGGATTGATCTGCCCGATTCGTCCGGACCGCAGGAATTGTCGCACGGGAAATCCATCAAGAAACAGCATCGGATACGATTGTCTGAAATTGCTGGCCTGAGCTAATCTGGCAGCGTTCCCACTTGGTCAATCAGGCATGCACCACGGTTTCGCGCTGTTCCGGTGAACCTTATGAAACGTCTCCGTCGATGGGCGATGCGGGCTGCGGAGTTCGGACGCCGGCTGACGCCTGGCATCGAACTGCGCTTGCTGCTGCTGGGGGTCTTGCCCTCCGCCGTCATCGCCTTGTCGCTTGCGGCCTACTTCGTGCGAAACCGCGTGACCGATCTGGATCGCAGCCTGCGCGATCGGGGTGACGTGATCGTCCGCCAGCTGGCGACCGCGGCAGCCCATGGCATCGCCTCGTCCGACCGACGCCTGCTGCAGGATCTGATTAATTCCGTGTTGCAGGAAGATGACGTGCTGGAAGTCACCATCCTCGACAATACCCACAGCCCTCTCGTCAGCGCCCGACGCATGAAGGCGATTGACAGCGATCGGGTCCGCAGCCCGCTGCGGCTGACCTTCAGTGCCCCCATCCTGACGCGCAACCTTCATCCAGTGCCTGCCGGCAACGACGCGACCACGGACAGCGATACCGTCGCCCCTAGAAATGAGGAGATCGGCGCGGTAACCCTATCCATGTCCCATGATCAGACCCTGCAGGCCCAATACGATACTTTGCTGTTCGTGGTTCGGATCACGGTCGCCGGCCTGCTGCTCACCGCCGTGTTCGCCTACCGCATCGGCCGAACCATCAGTCGGCCGGTCCTGGCACTCACTGAAACCGTTCATCGTCTGTCAAAAGGCCAGTTACACCGGCGCGCAGAGTTTGCGGCGTGCAAGGAACTGGCGGAGCTACGCAATGGTTTCAATGCCATGGCTCAGGAATTGGAGCGTAATCGCGACAACCTCGAACAACAGGTGGCGGATGCCACCCAACAGTTGCAGCGGACCTTGGTCGACCTGGAGCGCCGAAACCTGGAGCTGGACGCGGCCAGACGCCAGGCGGAAGCCCAAACCGAACTGAAGTCCCAATTTCTGGCGCAGATGAGCCATGAGATCCGTACGCCTATGAACGGCATCATCGGCTTCACCGAGCTTCTGAGCCAGTCGGTGCTCAACGAAGCTCAACGCTCCCAGGTCAGTCTCATCGAACGCTCGGCCCGAAGCCTCTTGGGCATCATCAACGAGGTCCTTGATCTGTCCAAGCTGGAAGCCGGCCGCATCGTACTCAATCCTCACGAATTTCAGTTACGGGGCTATCTGGAGGACGCCGTTTCCCTGGTCGCTCCTCGCTCGCCCAGGGTACCGGTGGTACTGTTGATCGATCCTGGCGTACCCAGGCGACTATTCGCGGATCCGGTCCGACTCCAGCAAGTCCTCAATAATCTGCTCACCAATGCCCTGAAATCCACGGAGAACGGCCGGGTGGTGGTGCGGGTCAGGAGAATTGCCGACGGTCGCCGAAACATGCTGCTGTTTTCCGTCTCCGACAGCGGCAGCGGCATTTCCAGCCGGGACATCGGCAGCCTGTTCTACCCATTTCTGCAACTCAGCCGCTACGCCATCAACCAGGAACGCGGCACCGGCCTGGGGCTAACCATCGCCCGCAACATCGTCGAACGAGTGGGCGGTTCCATTCATGTCGCCAGCCGCGAAGGCCGCGGAACCACATTTTGGTTCACCCTTCCCCTGGCAGAACGCCAGCCGGAGGCACTCGCCGGCCTTCAGCCCAGCCAATCCGTCGTGCTGGTGGACTGGGACCGTCTCAACGCCCAAGCCTTGCAATATCAGTTGGAAGATCTCGGCTACCGAGCCGAATGGATCCATGATCTAGCCCGCTGGGAAGCGACCCAGATCGCACTGGGCACGCTGGTACTCCTGAACGCGGCCTCGCTGGAAGCCCGCAGCAAACAGCCCGTGGGCTGGTGGCTGCGGCAGGTTTACGCACGCGGCGCCACCCCGCTACTGATCCTGGAAAGCGTCAGCCAACGCCAGGAAGCCTATTATCGGGAGCAAGGCACCATCTGTATCTCGCCACCCTTGCGCAGCGAAACCTTGAAGGCTGCCCTGCGGATTGCCCAAACGGCGGAAGCAGCGGCGGCGGGCGAACAGTTCGGTGAAAACGCATCGGAACAACTGTTCCAAGACATGCATTTCCTGGTCGCCGACGACAACGAGATCAATCGGATGCTGCTGCGTGCCCAGCTGCTCAAGTTGGGGGCCGAGGTGGACGATGCCCGCGACGGCGGCGAGGCGCTGGAGATGCTGCAGATACAGCCTTACGACCTGGTTTTTCTGGATCTGCAGATGCCGGTGCTGCACGGTCTGGAAGTGATGGATGCGCTAAAAAAGGAAGCCGGTCCCAACACCCACACGCCGGTCGTCGCGATCACCGCCCATGCCCAGCCCGAACAGCGTCAATCGGTGATTGACCGCGGCTTTGCCGAGTGTCTGATCAAGCCCATCCTGGAGCGCCAAGTGGTCGAAACCGCCGCCGAAATCCTGAAGCTCCCGGCAACGGTCGCAGCCGATGCGCCGGTTACCGATTCCGCTTCCTTGCGCTATTCCGCCACCTTGCTGAGCCGTTCCCAGGGCCGCCGCAGCACAGCCTTGGAAATCGCCCGCAAGCTGTTCGAGGAGTTGCCGGAACAACTCGCCACCATTGAACAGGCTCTGGGACGCCGGGAACAGGACGAAGCTGCCCGAGTCACCCACAAAGTGCACGGTTCCGCCAGTTTCTGCGGCCTGGAGGAATTACGCCGCGCGGCCAAAGGCCTGGAATCGAAGTTATTGGAAGCAAACCCCTGGGATGGCTGCGAGACGACATTCCAGGGAGTCAAGGACGAGATCGGCAGATTGCTGGCGCAACAATCCGAGATCATCAGGGATTTGGAGACAGGCGCGGAACCCGGCTGAAAGACCGCTCAATAGCGGATGAACTTATCCCGGTAGTACCGCAGTTCCTCGACGGACTCGAGGATGTCGTCGCGGGCCAGATGGGAACTGCCCTTCTGAAACCCTTCTTTAAGATCCGGCGCCCAGCGCGCCGCCAGTTCCTTCAGAGTCGAGACGTCCAGGTTGCGATAGTGGAAATAGGCCTCCAGTTTCGGCATGCAGCGGTAGAGGAACCGCCGATCCTGGCAGATACTGTTGCCGCACATGGGCGAGGTACGCGCCGGCACCCAGGCGTCGAGAAACGCCAACGTCTGCCGCTCCGCCTCCGCCTCGTCGATCCGGCTGTCCCGTACCCGTTGTGTCAGGCCGGATTCCCCGTGCTGCCGGCGGTTCCAGTCATCCATCCTGTCCAGGACACGCTCCGGCTGATGAATCGCGAGATTGGGCCCTTCTGCCAGGATTTCCAGATTTTTGTCGGTGACGACGGTGGCGATCTCGATAATAGAGTCGCCCTGAGGATCAAGACCGGTCATTTCCAGGTCGATCCAGATCAGGTTCTGCGGGTCTCGCGCCATGTTTTTCCCTGAGCCAGTGGAGGTTGGTTGCCGCGGATTTTACCAAAGGCTACCCTGTGGCGCCTGCTGGCCGTCGGCCAGGTTTCGCGAATTGAACCCTGCCGGAAACCGGCAGTCCGATCCAGCACCAACGATTTCACCATCCAGCCCGTACCATGAACACCTTTACCCTGGTTTTTCTCGCAGCCCTGGCCTTGTCGTTTGCCGTCGAATTCTGGCTGCAGCGCAGGCATCTGAATCACGTCATCGCCAACCGCGACGACGTACCGCAAGCCTTCCGCTCCACCATTACCCTGGAGGCGCACCGCAAGGCAGCCGATTACACGGTGGCCAAAGGCAGCCTGGGAGAATGGGAAAGCATCGCGGAGATCGTGGTGTTGCTGCTGTTCACCCTGGGCGGCGGGATCGAATGGCTCGGCCGGCTCTGGTCCGGAATCGGCTGGGCGGAACCCTGGAACGGTGTGGCGCTGATTCTGTCGACTCTGCTGCTCATGCAGGTTCTGGTTCTGCCTCTGTCGATTTATCGAACCTTCGTCGTTGAACAGCGGTACGGTTTCAACCGCACTACACCGAGGCAGTTCGCCACCGACCTGGCGCTGCAGTTGGCATTGACCTTGGCCCTGGGCGGCCCGCTGCTGGCGCTGATCCTGTGGGTGATGGCGGAACTGGGCAGCGCTTGGTGGGTGTGGGCCTGGGCCATCCTGCAAGGGTTCACCCTGTTCATGTTGTGGGCTTTTCCCACCTTCATCGCGCCGCTGTTCAATAAATTCACCCCGCTGGAAAATGCCGAACTCAGGCAACGGATCGAAGCCTTGCTGGGTCGTTGCGGCTTTGCCAGCAAAGGCATCTTCGTGATGGACGGTTCCCGCCGCTCCGGCCACGGCAACGCCTACTTCACCGGCATCGGCACCAACAAGCGCATCGTGTTCTTCGACACTCTGGTGGAATCCCTCAGCCACGACGAATTGGAAGCGGTGCTTGCCCACGAACTGGGCCATTTCAAGCACAAGCACGTGCTCAAAATGTCCCTGGCCAATGCCGTCATTACCCTGGCGGGCCTGGCTGTATTGGGCTGGGTGTCGGGGCAGGATTGGTTCTACCAGGGCCTGGGCGTCATCCAGGCCTCCAATGCCGCCGCCCTGTTGCTGTTCCTGCTGGTGTCGCCGGCCTTTACCCTGTTCCTCAAGCCGGTCGGTAGCTATTTCCAGCGCCGTCACGAATTCCAGGCGGATGATTTCGCCGCCGCCCAGGCTCACCCGGAACACCTCATCAACGCCCTGGTCAAGCTGTATCGGGACAACGCCAGCACCCTCACGCCGGATCCGTTGTATTCCGCCTTCCACTACAGCCACCCCCCCGCCGCCATCCGCATCGCCCACCTCGCCGCCAAGGCGGCCTGACGGCATGGCGGGCAAGGATCGCAGGCCGATCGCGCCGGGACCGGTTGCCACTTCGGAGGCGAAACCGGGACTGGTGATTTCCCATCTGGGCAAGGGGTTGGCCGTAGAAGCCGACGACGGCCGCATCCTGCTGTGCCACACCCGCCGGCGGCTGGGCGGGATCGCGGTGGGAGACCGGGTCCTTTGGATTCCTTGCGAAGGTGACCAGGGCCGGGTGGAGGAAATCCTCCCGCGCCGCTCCCTGCTGGCCCGCCCCGGCTACGGCGGCAAGCTGCGCTATGTGGCGGCCAATCTCGATCGGGTCTACGTGGTCATAGCGCCACGTCCGGAACCGGACTGGCTGCTGGTCGACCAGTACCTGGCCGTGTGCCAGCACCGAGGCATCGCCGCCGAAATTCTGCTGAACAAGGCGGACCTTCCGGAGTCCGACGGCGCTGTCCAGAAGGCGCTCGATGATTACCGCCACATTGGTTACCCGGTGGAGACCGTCAGCGCCAAATCAGGCCTTGGGCTCGACCGGCTGCATCGGCAACTGGCGGAACACTGCAGCATGCTGGCCGGCCAGTCGGGCGTGGGCAAATCCTCGCTCACCAATGCCCTGTTGCCGGAGCGCAATCTCCGGATCGGCGAAATCTCCGCCAAGAGCGGGCTGGGCCGGCACACCACCACGACGGCCACCTTGTACCATGTCCCGAGCGGAGGCGACCTCATCGACAGCCCCGGCGTCGCGGTGTTCGGACTGGCTCAGATCGACGAACGGGAATTGCCGGCGGGCTACCGGGAATTTCAGCCCTTTCTGGACCGCTGCCGGTTCAACGACTGCCGTCACGTCGACGACAAAGGTTGCGCGGTACGCGATGCGACTGAATCGGGATCGGTGAGCGCCGAACGCTATCGGCGCTACCTGAAGCTGCGGGAACGGCTGGTGTCGGGCACCGAACCCGATTACGACTGACAAGGCCCGGCACCCGCAATCTGCGCGTGCCGAACTCTGGAACTCCGGATCAGCCGGCGGCGGTGCGGGCCGGCCGCATGTAGGAAATCGGCAGGCTTTTTTCCTCGGTGAAGCTCACCGATTCCCAGGCGTCCTTTTCCGCCAAGAGCTTGCGCAGCAACTGGTTATTCAGGCCATGGCCCGACTTGTGGCCGACGAAACAGCCGATCAGGCTGTGCCCCAGCAGATACAAATCGCCGATGGCGTCGAGGATTTTGTGCTTGACGAACTCATCGGCGTAACGCAGCCCGTCCTCGTTGAGGATGCGGTAGTTGTCCACCACGATGGCGTTGTCCATGCTTCCGCCCAAGGCCAGCCTGCGCTTGCGCAACGCTTCGATGTCGCGCATGAAACCGAAGGTGCGGGCTCGGCTCACTTCCTTGACGAAAGATGTCGTGGAAAAGTCGATGCTGGCGACCTGGGTATCGCGGCGGAAGGCCGGGTGGTCGAAGTCGATGGAGAACGTCACCTTGAAACCGTCGTAGGGCTCGAACTTGGCCCACTTGTCGCCGTCTTCCACCATCACTTCCTTCTTGATGCGGATGAAACGCTTGGGGGCGTCCTGTTCTTCGATCCCGGCGGACTGGATCAGAAACACGAAGGGACCCGCGCTGCCATCCATGATGGGCACTTCCGGCGCGCTCACATCCACATAGGCATTATCGATACCCAGACCCGCGAAGGCCGACAGCAAATGCTCGACGGTCGAAATCTTGGCGTCACCGTGAACCAGGGTGGTGGACAGCATGGTCTCCCCGACATTCTCGGGGGTGGCCTCGATCACCACAGGCTCCGGCAGGTCCACCCGGCGAAACCGGATGCCGGTGTTGGCGGCCGCCGGCCGCAAGGTCAGAAAGACCTTCTCGCCGGTGTGAAGGCCGACCCCGGTCGCCCTAATCACGTTCTTCAAGGTTCTTTGTTTGATCATCCGGTTCTCCAAGGATCAGATCAACTGAATGGTCCCGGCTCCGCGAGGGGCGCGGGCCGAGACCGTCGCTGGGACTCCCCGCCCCGATCAATCCGCCTGCCGACGCAGGAAGGCGGGAATGTCCAGATACTCCATATCCATCTGCGGGCGGGATTCACCGCCGCGCGCATCGGTCTTCGGCTTGTTGCGGATGCTGGTGGGCTTGTCCAGCTCGCCGTAGTCAATCTCGCCGGTATTGCGCTTGTGCACCAGACGGATCGCCGGCTCAGAACTGTGCTGACGCTGGTTGGCAAGCCCGGTGGCCACGACCGTCACCCGCAATTCGTCCTTCAACTCCGGGTCGATGGAAACCCCGGTCACCACCACGGCCTCCTCCGAGGCGAATTCGTGCACCACGCTGCCGACTTCGTCGAACTCGCTCAGGGCCAGGTCGTGCCCCCCTGCGATGTTGATCAGAATGCCGCGGGCGCCATGGAGATTGATATCATCCAGCAACGGGCTGGCAATGGCCTTTTCGGCCGCTTCCCGTGCCCGATTGGGACCGCTCGCGACTCCGGTTCCCATCATGGCCATGCCCATTTCCGACATGACCGTGCGGACGTCGGCGAAGTCGACGTTGATCAGCCCCGGCCGGGTAATCAGGTCGGCGATGCCCTGCACCGCGCCCAGCAACACGTCATTGGCAGCGGCGAATGCCGTCACCAGGCTGACGTCCTTGCCCAGCACCGGCAGCAACTTTTCGTTGGGAATGGTGATCAGCGAATCTACGAACTGGCTCAACTCATCGATGCCTTTCTCGGCCATTGCCCGGCGCTTCTTGCCTTCAAACGGAAACGGCTTGGTGACCACGGCAACGGTCAGCACGCCGGCCTCCTTGGCGATTTCGGCGATGACCGGCGCCGCGCCGGTGCCGGTGCCGCCGCCCATGCCGGCGGTGATGAACACCATGTCCGCCCCGTCCAGCACTTCCAGAATGCGCTCGCGGTCGTCTAAAGCCGCTTGGCGCCCGATTTCCGGATTGGCACCGGCACCGAGGCCTTTGGTGAGGGTATTGCCCAACTGGATCACCGAGCGCGCCTGAATGCCCTTCAACGCCTGGGCATCGGTATTGGCGCAAATGAAATCGACGCCTTCGATATGACTGGTCACCATGTGATTGACCGCGTTGCCGCCGCCACCGCCGACGCCGATCACCTTGATGACAGCTTTCTGACTATAAGAATCGACCAATTCAAATTTCATCTCGTCCCCCTGCTCGTAAAACCATTGCCACCATTAGAAATTACCTTGGAACCAACTCTTCATCTTGGCCCAGACACTCTTGAAGCCGCCGCCAACCAAGGGGCTTCGCTCACCCACCGGATTGTGCTGGTTGCCGAACAGCAACAGTCCCACACCGGTCGCATAAATCGGATTCTTGACCACGTCATGCAATCCCTTCACATACTGTGGAACTCCCACTCGCACCGGCATGTGGAAGATTTCTTCCGCGAGTTCCACCAGCCCCGCCACCCGCGAGCTGCCGCCGCTCAGCACCAATCCCGCGGCAATCAAATCCTCGAAGCCGCTCCGACGCAATTCCGCCTGCACCAGCAACAGCAATTCCTCATAACGGGGTTCGACGATCTCGGCGAGGTTCTGCTTGGAAATCTGGCGGGTCGGCCGATCACCGATGCTGGGCACTTCGATGGTGTCATCCAGGTTGGCCAGTTGGGTCAGCGCGCAGGCGTGCTTGATCTTGATCTCTTCGGCATGCTGGGTCGGCGTGCGCAACGCTACGGCAATGTCATTGGTCACCTGGTCGCCGGCGATGGGAATCACCGCGGTATGGCGGATGGCGCCGTCGGTGAACACCGCGATATCGGTGGTGCCGCCGCCGATGTCCACCAAACAGACGCCCAAGTCTTTCTCGTCTTCCGTCAGCACGGCGGAACAGGACGCCAGTTGTTCCAGGATGATGTCTTCGACTTCCAGCCCGCAGCGGCGGATGCATTTGACGATGTTCTGCGCCGCGCTGACCGCGCCGGTGACGATGTGCACCCGCGCCTCCAGCCGGATCCCGGACATGCCGATGGGTTCCTTGATGCCTTCCTGACGATCGATGACGAATTCTTGCGGCAGGATGTGCAGGATCTTTTGATCGGCGGGGATGGCCACCGCTCTAGCGGAATCGATCACCCGATCGACGTCGCCCTGGGTGACCTCCTTATCCTTGATGGCAACGATCCCATGGGAATTCATGCTGCTGATGTGGCTACCAGCAATGCCGGCGTAAACCGAGTGGATGCGGCAGCCCGCCATCAGTTCGGCTTCCTCGATGGCCCGCTGGATAGATTGTACGGTGGTCTCCAGGTTGACCACCACCCCTTTTTTCAAGCCGCGCGACGGATGGGTACCGATTCCGATGACCTCGACCTCGCCGTCTTCGTTGATTTCGCCAACGATGGCGGCCACTTTCGAGGTACCGATATCGAGGCCGACGATCAGATTGCGATCCGGTTTTTTTACCATGGGTTGTTAACTCTTACGCCCAAAAATGTTGTTGTTTCTTCAGCGGACCACTTGCGGCAAATTCAGACCGTCCGTTCATGCGCCAGATCCAAGGACCGGAACTTCCGCCGCGCCATCATCCGGTTTCCACACGATGGAAAACCCTCCGGGATAGCGAAGATCGAGGCGAGCCACCCGTTTGGAGCGTTCCTCGCCCAGCTTCGGGATCAGCTCCAGAAAGCGGTCGGTGGCGACCAACGGATCCTGCCGCCCGACGAACAACTGCACGCCGTCGCTCAAAGTCAATGCCCAAGCATGACGTTTGCTCAGGGACAGCGCCGCGACCCTGAGGCCTTTGCCGCTCAATCGTTGATTGAGCGCTCCCATGACCTGCAACATTTCCACTTCGGTGCCGGCAGGAGCGTCGATCGCCGGCAGCCCTGCAAACTGTTCGGGGGCGGACTCCGCAAAGCGCTCCCCGCGGCCGTTGATCAGCCCGGTGTTGCCCCAGCGGGCGACCGGCTTGTGTTCCGTGATACGGATAATCAGGGTATCGGGCCAAAACCGCTCCACCTGGGCCCGTTCCACCCACGGAAGCGAGCGGGCCAGCCGCTCGACCTGGTCAATATCGAGAGAAAAGTAGCCACCGCTCATCCCGCTGGTCACGGCGCGGACAAAGCGGGTCGGATCGAGGTTTTCGATATCGCCTTCGACCCGCACATACTGCAGTGGAAACAGCTTGCTTTCGCCGGTCAGCAACCAGTCACTCATCCCGGCCAGCAGACCCAGCGCGAGCAAGACGACCACCGCGGTGAGCCCCAATCCTTTGGCCAACTGCTGACGCAAGGGGATTGCCGGGCGTTTCATCGGGTTGCCTCGAGTTCGCCGGGGAAACTGGTTTCCAGAATGCGCCAGACCAGTTCGTCAAACTCGATACCAGCGGCCCTGGCCGCCATAGGCACCAAACTGTGGTCGGTCATGCCGGGCACCGTATTGACCTCGATCAGCCAAGGCTGGCCCTCCTGGTCCAGCAGCAGGTCGACCCGACCCCAGCCCTGCACGCCTACGGTTTCGCAAGCCTGCAACGCCAGCGCGCGCAGGCTGGCCTCCTGGGCAGGTTCGAGGCCGGCGGGGCAATGATATTGGGTGGATGAAGCACGGTACTTGGCATCGAAATCGTAGAAGACATGGGGCGTTTCCAGCCGAATCAGGGGGAGCGATCCACCCTGCAGCATGCCCGCCGTGTATTCGCGGCCGAATACCCATTGCTCCGCGAATACTTCGCAATTATATGGCTTCGCCTTTTTCCATGCCTCTACTAATTGATCCGGGTCGTCCGCCCGATTCATCCCAATACTGGATCCCTCTTCGGCCGGCTTGACCATCACAGGGAATCCCAAGGTATCCGCGCAACGCTCCAGATCTCCGCGTTCCGCCAACACCATCCAACGGGGCGTGGGCAGGCCCGATCCCAGCCAGCAGCGCTTGGTAAGCAGCTTGTCCATGGCCAGGGCCGAGGCCAAAACCTGACTCCCGGTATATGGAATTCTCAGCGCTTCCAGCAGCGCCTGAAGGATCCCGTCTTCGCCTCCCCGTCCGTGGACGATATTGAAAACCCGGTCGTAACCTTTACCCTGCAAGTGATCCAGCGGGTTGGCGTCGACATCGCAGCCGACCGCATCGACTCCGCGCGCCAGCAGCGCGTCTAGCACCGCCCGACCGCTGACCAACGACACTTCACGCTCGGCAGCGCTACCGCCCATGACCACGGCGACCCGGCCGAACTCCCTGGGATCGGTAACCCGGTGCGTCATGCGCCTTCCCCCACGATGCGGCATTCCGGTTCCAGGGTAACGCCCTGTTTCCGGGCCACGCATTCTCTCACCAGACCGATCAGGGCCTCGATTTCGGCGGCCTTGGCCCCGCCGGTGTTGACGATGAAGTTGGCGTGCTTTTCCGACACCTGCGCCCCCCCGATGGAATGACCTTTCAGCCCGCAAAGCTCAATCAACCGGGCGGCGAAATCGCCCGGCGGATTGCGGAACACCGAACCGCAACTGGGCTGCTGGATCGGCTGTTTTTCCGCCCGAGTAGCCAACAAGGCCTTCATGCGGCTGCGGCTGATGTCGGGTTCACCCGGATGCAACCGAAGCTCGGCTGCCACGAACCACTCCCCGTCACGGCCGACCACGGTGCGGTAACCAACCTTGAATTCGTCGGCAGACCGATGGCGATGCTGGCCATGCCGATCAACCGTCAACACCCGCTCCACCAAGGGCCAGGTCTCGCCGCCGAAGGCTCCGGCGTTCATGGCCAGAGCCCCTCCCAGGGTTCCTGGGATACCGGCCAGAAATTCCGCGCCCGCGAGTCGCTGGGTACTGCAGAACTTGGCGACTTGGGCGCTGGGAACGCCCGCCTCCGCATAAACCCGGCCGTCGTCCAGCAAGCGAATCTGTTTGAGCCGGTTCTTGGTGCAAATCACGGTACCCCGGATGCCTCCGTCGCGCACCAACAGATTGCTGCCCAACCCCAGCCAGAACAGCGGCTCCGAATCCGGCAGGGAATTCAGAAACGCCATCAGATCCTCGGCGTCGGCGGGTAGATACAGGCGGTCGGCAGGACCGCCCACCCGCCAGGAGGTGTAGGATGCCAGCGGCTCGTTGTAGCGCAGGTCGCCCCGTAATGGGGGCCCGATTCGGTTCGTGTTCTGAGTGTTGAGAACAGCAGCCATGTTCAGCCTCCGAACGTCGCGCCCAGCAGCAAGGCCAATCGCTGGGGCAGTTCCACCGCCACGGTGCCGACATTGCCGGCGCCCAAGGTCAGCACGACATCTTCTGGCAGCACGATCCGCGCCAGCAACTCCGGCAGTTCGATCACGTTTTCCAGAAAAATGGGGTCAACCTGCCCCCTGACTCGGATTGCCCGCGACAAGCTGCGGCCATCGGCGCCGACCAGGGGCGCTTCACCGGCACTGTAGATGTCCAGCAGCACCAGCACATCGGTCTTGGAAAGCACCTGCACGAAGTCTTCGAACAAATCGCGGGTACGGGTGTAGCGATGCGGCTGGAATACCAACACCAGACGCCGACCCGGCCAGGCGTGACGTGCCGAATCCAGGGTGGCCGCAATTTCCCGCGGGTGGTGGCCGTAATCGTCCACCAGGGTAATCGCACCGCCGCGATGCGCCAGCGTACCGTTGATCTGGAAGCGCCGGCCGATGCCCTTGAACGAGGCCAGGGCGCGGCTGATCACTGGACCGGCGACGCCCAACTCCAGTGCGATCGCGATCACCGCCAGCGCATTGAGGATGTTGTGGTGACCCGGCAGGTTCAGGGTAATTTCCAAAGGTTCCGCATGCCCCTTAGCTACCACCGTGAAACGGCTGATGAGCCCATCGCGGCGGACATTGAGCGCTCGCACCTCGGCGGCGTCGCCCACCCCATAGGTCCGCACCGGCTTGTGCAGTTCCGGCAGGATCTCGACCACCCCCGGGTCGTCGGAACAGAGCACCGCCAGGCCGTAGAACGGTACCTGATGGAGAAACTCCACGAAGGTGGACTTGAGCCGCTCCCAACTCCCACCGTAGGTGTCCATATGGTCCTGGTCGATGTTGGTGACGATGGCCATCATCGGCTGCAGGTGAAGAAAGGAAGCGTCGCTCTCGTCCGCTTCCGCCACCAGATAGTGGCTGCCACCCAGCTTGGCATGGGCACCGACGCTGTTAAGCCGCCCACCGATCACGAAAGTCGGGTCAAGCCCGGCTTCCGCCAGCACGCTGGCCATCAGACTGGTGGTGGTGGTCTTGCCGTGGGTGCCCGCCACCGCGATGCCAAAACGGAACCGCATCAATTCCGCCAGCATCTCGGCGCGGGAAATCACCGGGATTCGGGCCCTCCGTGCCGCGGCGACCTCCGGATTGGAGGCGTCGACCGCGCTGGAAACCACCACGACTTCGGCCTGCTCCACATGCTCCGCCGCATGGCCCTGGCAAACGCTGGCACCCAACTCGCGCAAGCGTTGGGCGTTGGCGTTAAGCTGCAGATCCGAGCCGGAAACCGAGTAGCCCAGATTGAGGAGGACCTCGGCGATACCGCTCATGCCGGCTCCGCCAATGCCCACGAAGTGGATCCGGCGAACTCGTTCCATTCCCGACAGCGCACGAGGCGTAGGCAGGGCGCTCACCGGACTGCCTCGGCCAGGGCGGCATCGCACACCGCCGCGGTGGCACCCAGCTGCGCCAGTGATCGCAAGCGTCGGGACAAATCCTGAAGAGCCTCGGGCTGACTGGAAAACGAGCGGAGAACTTTGGACAACTGGGGAGGAGTCAAATCGGATTGGGGAAGCAGCACGGCCGCGCCTTGGTCGGCCAGATAACGGGCGTTGGCGGTCTGATGATCATCGATGGCATAGGGAAAAGGGACCAGCACCGCCGGCAGGCCCATCGCCGCCAATTCGCTGATGGTCATGGCACCGGCCCGGCAAATGGCCAGATCGGCCCAGCGGTAGGCTGCTTCCATCTCTTCGATGAAGGCCACCACCTGGGCATCGATGCCCAGTTCACGGTAGCGGGCTTCCGTTTCCGCCTGCATCGCGGCGCCGGTCTGATGCCGTATCCGGAACGTTCCGGCCAGCGGAACCAGCGCTTCCGGCACGGTGCGGTTGAGCGCCTGCGCTCCCAGGCTGCCGCCGACCACCAGCAGATTGATGACCGAACCCGGCCCCTTGCGACCCTGGGCAGATCCCGCCACAATGCCTCTACGCAGGGGATTGCCCACGGCGCGCGCGCCGGCGCTGGCGCCAAAGCTGCCGGGAAACGCTTCCAAAACGGTGTGGGCGCAGTTTACCAGGAATCGGTTGGTCGTGCCCGGAATTCGATTTTGCTCGTGGATCACCAGAGGAATTCCCAGCAGCTTCGCCATCACGCCGCCGGGTGCGGCGACGAAGCCCCCCATGCCCAGCACCACCTGGGGACGGAACCGCCGGAGATAGCGTGCTGCCTGCCAACAGGCCCTCAGCAGGCGGAACGGTACGCCCAGTTTGGTGACCCATCCTTTGCCGCGAAACCCGCCCACCGCCAGACTATCCATGGGAAATCCGGCGGCCGGCACCACCCGCGCCTCCAACCCGGCCGCCGTTCCCATCCAGCGGATCTCGCAACCGCGTTCCCGCAATTCCTCGGCCACTGCCAGAGCCGGATAAACGTGGCCGCCGGTCCCGCCGGCCAGGATCATGACCCGTGCACCCATGGCGACCTCGGGCGTCCGGCGCCGGAGTAGCTTTCCATGACCTCGCTGCGGACCCGGAACAGCAAGGCGAGGGCCGCGCACATCACCAGCATGCTGCCGCCACCGTAGCTCATGAGCGGCAGGGTCAGCCCCTTGGTGGGCAGCATACCCATGTTGACCCCCATATTGATGAAGGCCTGAAGGCCGAACCAGATGCCCACCCCATAAGCCAGGAAAGCGCCGAAACGGTCACCCAGGCGGGTGGCGAGGCGGCCGATGACGAAGGCGCGCCAGACGATGACGCAGAACAGGGCGATCACCGAGCAGGCCCCCACCAACCCCAGTTCCTCGCCGATCACCGAAAACAGAAAGTCGGTATGGGCCTCCGGCAGGTAGAACAGCTTCTGCACGCTGGAACCCAGCCCGACGCCGGCCCACTCGCCGCGACCGAATGCGATCAATGCTTGGGTCAGCTGGTAGCCGGAATTGTCCTCGTCGGCCCAAGGATTGAGAAAGCTGGACACACGTCGGAGGCGGTAGGAGGAAAACGCGATCAAAAGCCCGCCAAGAACTCCGACGATCGCCATCAGGATGCCGAACAGCCACAGCCGGGCGCCTGCCAGGAACAGCATGCCCAGCGCCGTGGCCATCATTACCGCAGTGGCGCCGAAATCGGGTTCCAGCAGCAGCAAAAGACCAGCCACGCTCAACAGCCCCAGCGGGAACAACATGCCCACCACCGAATTGCGCACCTGATCGGCCCGGACGGCGATATAGTTGGCCATGTAAATCACGGCAATCAGCTTGAACACCTCCGACACCTGAATGCGGATGACGAACAGGCTGATCCAACGCGAACTTCCATTGACCGATTTGCCGATCCCGGGCACCAGTACCAGCAGCAGCAGAGCCAGTCCGGCCAGGAACAGCAACCGATAGGACTTGCGCCACAGTTCCAGGCGCTGGCTGGCCACCGCCAGCCCTGCCGCCAGGCCCATCACGATATGAACCAACTGATGGCGGGGAAAATAAAAGCTGTCGTCCGCCAGCTTCTCCCCGAGATGGAGCGAAGCCGACGCCACCATGATGTAACCCAGCACCAGCAATCCCATGGCAGCGCTCAACAGCACCGTATCCAGGTAGAACCGGTGGGGGCCCCACTGCAGAACCAAACCGCGGCTGTGACCGGCAATTCGCTTCATCATGGAGCGAGCCCCTTCACCGCGTCGACGAACACCCGACCCCGCTCCTGGTAGTCCTTGTACTGATCGAGGCTGGCGCAGGCCGGCGCCAGCAGCACGGTGTCACCCGGCTCGGCCAAGCGCCGCGCCACGTCCACCGCCTGCTTCATGTTCTGCACCCGCAGCGTCGTGACCACCGGCCCGAGCACCTGCTCCAAGGCCGGAGCATCCCGTCCCATCAACACCGCCGCACGCAACTTCTCGGCCGCGACCCGGGCCAAACCGGAGAAATCCGCGCCCTTGCCATCGCCTCCGGCAATCAGCACGGCTTGGCCCGGCAGCCCCTGCAAGGCGGCGATGCAAGCGCCCACATTGGTCGCCTTGGAATCATTGACCCACACCACGCCGCCGATTTCGGCGACGAATTGCATGCGGTGGTCGAGTCCGCGGAACTGCCGCAAGGTTTCCACCACGGCTTCGTCGGCGATGCCGGCGGCTTCCGCCAGCGCCACCGCTGCCAGGGCGTTGGCCAGATTATGGCGCCCCTGCAGGCGAATCTCGCCCACCCGCATCAGCGTCCGTCCCCGCGCCCACAGCCATTCTTCGCCGTCGACCATGCCCGGGCGATAATCTGCCTGCCGCTCCGGCTGCAGGCTGAACCAGCGGCAGTCGGCGCCGACGCCGGCCATCTGAGCCACCGCGGGATCGTCGGCATTGAGCACCCTCACTTCGGCACCGTCGAAAATGTGCCGCTTGACATCGGCGTAGTGGCGCACATCGCGGTAGCGATCCATGTGGTCGGGACTGATGTTGAGCACGGTGGCGGCCTGGCAGTTGAGCACGCCGGCCCGCTCCAATTGAAAGCTGGACAGTTCCAAGACATAGAGTTCGGCTTGCGGACTCAGCAAATCCAGCATGGGCGTGCCCAGATTGCCGCCGACCCGGACATTGCGACCGTCGGCCTGCGCCATGAGTCCCACCAGGGTGGTAACGGTGCTCTTGCCGTTGGCCCCGGTGATGGCGATCACCGGCGCGTCGGCCTCCGCGGCAAACAAATCCAGATCGCCCAACACCGGCACCCCGGCCTGAATCGCCCGTTGCACCGCAGGCTCCTCCAGCGAGACGCCGGGACTGACGACGAGATGGGTCGCCGCGACAAACGCAGCCTCGTCGAACCCGCCCAGAAACACCGCCACATCGGGCAAGGTTTCGCGCAATTCGGCCAATCCGGGCGGTTTTTCTCGGCTGTCCGCCAGCGCCAGTTCAACGCCCCGCGCGCGCAGGAAACGCGCGGCCGAAAGACCGGTCTTGCCCAGTCCGACGATGAGGATGCGAGCCGAGGAATCGAGCCCGAGCTTCTGCAATCCCGAATGTTCCGTTGGTCGCCGATGCGGCTGCATAGTGGTCTCCCTCTCAGCGCAACTTCAATGTCGCCAGCCCGGACAGGACCAGTATCACCGTGATGATCCAAAATCTCACGATGACCCGCGGCTCCGGCCAGCCCTTCAATTCGAAATGGTGATGGATGGGCGCCATGCGAAAGATGCGCTTGCCGGTCATCTTGTAGGACAGCACCTGCAGCATCACCGACAGGGTCTCCATGACGAACCCCCCGCCCATGATCATCAACACGATCTCCTGCCGCACCAGCACCGCCAGGGTGCCCAGCCCGGCCCCCAGCGCCAGGGCGCCGACGTCACCCATGAACACCTGGGCCGGATAGGCGTTGAACCACAAAAACCCCAGCCCCGCCCCCACCAGCGCGCCGCAGAACACCACCAGTTCACCGGCCTTGGGGATGTAAGGAATCCCCAGGTATTCGGCGAAGTGCACGTTGCCAGAGGCATAAGCGAAGATACCGAGGGCTCCGCCCACCAGAACGGTGGGCATGATGGCCAGGCCGTCCAGGCCGTCGGTGAGGTTCACCGCGTTGCTGGTGCCGACGATCACGAAATAGGTCAAGACCACGTAGAGCCAGCCCATGTTCAACACCACCTGCTTGAAGAACGGCACGATGAACTGGGTTTCGGCCGGAACCGTCGCCGTCGCGTAAAGGAACACCGCGGCCGCCCCGCCGAACACCGACTGCCCCAGGTACTTGTAGCGCGCCGACAGCCCTTTGCTGTTGCGCAGCACCAGCTTCTTGTAGTCATCGATGAACCCGATCACGCCAAAGGCCAGGGTCACCAGCAGGGTCACCCAGATGTAGCGGTTGCTCCAATCCCCCCACAGCACGGTCGCCACCGCGATGGACACCAGGATCAGAGCACCTCCCATGGTGGGCGTGCCGGATTTCGACAGGTGGGACTGAGGACCGTCGTCGCGCACGCTCTGGCCGATCTTGTAGCGCGACAGGTGGCGAATCATGGGCGGTCCCACCAGAAACGAGATCAAAAGCGCGGTCAGCACACCCAGGATGGCGCGAAACGTCAGGTAATGGAAAACCCGGAAAAAATCGAAATAGACTTCCAGCCATACGGCCAGTTTCAATAACATGCGAACCCCTCGCGCTTCTGCATGAGCGCTTCGACCACGCGCTCCATGCGCTGGCTACGGGATCCCTTGACCAGGACCACCACGTTTTCCCGCAGCTCCCGTTGCAATTGTCCGATCAGCTCGGCCTGATCGGCGAAATAGGTAGCCCCGTCGCCAAAGCTCTCGACGCTGTGCTCGGCATCCGGGCCGGTGGCAAACAGTCGCCGCACCCCCATGGCCTTGGCCTGCCGACCCAGTTCGGCATGCAGGCCCGCGCTGGTCTCCCCCAACTCCCCCAACGCCCCCAGGGCCACCCAGGGTTCGCCGGGCAGTTCCAGCAACACCTCCAAGGCCGCCCGGAATGAGGTCGGATTGGCGTTGTAGCTGTCGTTGATGACCAAGGCGCCGGCTTCCGCCCGGGTCGGCTGCATCCGCCCCGCCACCGGCCGAACCTTGGCCAGGCCTGCCGCCGTCTGGTCAAGCTCCAACCCCAAGGCGATTCCCACGGCGATAGCGGCCAGCGCATTGGCGACGTTGTGGCGGCCGGCCAGGCCGATTTCGGCCCGATGACGCCGGCTGGAGTGGACGAATTCAAAGCTGCTCCTGAATCCATCCGCGTCGCACGACATCCGGATGGAGTCGGCGATCCCGGCGACTTCGGCATCGGCACCGAAACCGAAACGGATCGCCCGACGGCTGCCGGCCAGATCCCGCCACAGCCCGAGAAACGGGTCGTCGGCATTCAGCACCGCCACGCCGTCGGCAGACAACGCCTGAATCAGTTCGCCCTTGGCGCGGGCCACGCCCTCACGGCTGCCAAAACCCTCCAGATGAGCAGCGCCCGCATTGGTGATGACGCCGACCTCCGGCCTCGCAAGCCCGGCGACATAAGCGATCTCGCCGGGGTGGTTGGCGCCCATTTCGATCACCCCGTAACGCTGGGCGGCTTCCAATTCCAGCAGGGTGAGCGGAACGCCCAGATCGTTGTTGAGATTGCCCCGGGTTTTCAAGGTCGTCCCAGCCTCTCCCAACACCGCTGCAATCATCTCCTTGGCGGTGGTCTTGCCGTTGCTGCCGGTGACGCCAACCAGCCGAACCGGGAGGCGACTCCGCCATTCCGCCGCGACCTGGCCCAAGGCGCGGCGGACATCGGCCACCCGGACTTGAGGCAACGCGCAATCGACCCAACGTTCCACCAGCGCCGCTGCCGCACCTTGCCGCTCCGCCTGCGCCACGAAATCGTGACCGTCGCAGCGAGTACCGGCCAAAGCCACGAATAACTGGTCCGGCCTCAGGGTGCGGCTGTCGATGCCGGCACCGCGAAAATCGCAATCCCGGCCACGCAGGCTGCCGCCGCCGATGGCTGCCAGTTCGCTCAAGCGCATCCGCTTCAACGCCGCCCCCCAGCCGCCAGCAACTGGCAGACCACATCGCGATCGCTGAACGGCGTCAACACCCCACTGACCTCCTGGGTGGTCTCGTGGCCCTTGCCGGCCACCAGCACCACATCGGCCGGATGCGCCCGGTCAATGGCATAAGCAATGGCGCTGCGGCGGTCGCGCATGACCTGCACCGCGGCGCCCCGGCAGCCCTGCAGGATTTCGGCGATGATGCCGTCGCCGTCTTCGTCGCGGGGATTGTCGTCGGTCAACACGATGGCGTCGGCCAACCGGTCCGCCACCGCCCCCATCTGCGAACGCTTGCCCCGATCGCGGTTGCCGCCGCAACCGAACACGACCCAGAGGACGGCGGCGCAATGCGGCCGAAGGCTGCTCAGAGCCTTTTCCATCGCATCGGGGGTATGGGCATAATCGACCACCACGATCGGGCCGTGGGGCGCGGCGAAGCGCTCCATCCGCCCCGGCACCGGCTTGACCCGTGCCAGGTTGCGAGCGGCATCGGCCAAGCCATAGCCAAGCCCCAGCAACACCGCCAGCGAACCCAGCAGGTTTTCCACGTTGAACTCGCCGAATACCGGCGCCCGCACCGTCGCCGCAGCCCCCCCGAACCGCACGTCGAAACGGATCCCCGAGGCGTCGTGCACGACTGCGTCCGCATCCAGCACCTCCACCGTGCCACCAACCGCGGCGCGGCGCCGGGTGTAGCCAATCGTGCGGACCCCCGAGGGCGTCACCGCGGCGATGGCATCGGCGCTGCCGTCATCCAGGTTGAATGCGACGAACCCCAGGCCAGGCCACCGCACCAGTCGCAACTTGGCCTCCAGATAACCGGCCATGGTGCCGTGATAGTCCAGATGGTCACGGCTCAGATTGGTGAACAGCGCTCCGCGGAATCGCACGCCGTTAAGCCGGCCCTGTTCCAGCCCGTGGGACGAAGCCTCCATCGCCACCGACCCGATGCCGCGGCTGCGTAGCCGGTCGAGCACCCGGTGCAGGGCGATGGCGTCGGGGGTGGTGTGCAGGGTCGGCTCCAACTGGCCGGGGACCCCCCAGCCGAGTGTGCCGACCACCGCTGCCGGTTTGGGCCCGGTGAGGGCGTCGGCCAGAAAATGGCTGCAGGACGTCTTGCCGTTGGTGCCGGTGATGCCGACGATCTGCAAACTCCGGGAGGGCTCGCCAAAATAGCGGGCGGCGATCAGTCCCAACTGCTGGGCAAGATCTTCCACCGCGATACACGGCACCGCACTGATGCCAGCAGCAAGTTCGGCGCCACCGCCGGCCGGATCATACACAATAGCCGCCGCGCCCCGGTCGATCGCCTCTGCGGCATGGCGCATGCCGTGGGAACGCTGTCCTGCCAGGGCAATAAACAACTCGCCGGGCTCGATGGCCCGGCTGTCGTGATTCAACCCCGCGATCCCCCGGTTCGGTAGGAGATCGGGCTCGACCATCCCCATCAGCAGCTTGTCGAGTCGTGGTATGGCCATGGGGGGACGCCTTAACGCAATCATATGCCGCCATCCTGCAGCGCGGTCTGGATGCCGGAATCCTGGTCCGGCGCGATGTTGAGCAGGCGCAGCGCGCCTTCCATCACGCTGGAGAACACCGGCGCCGCCACCGCACCACCGTAGTATTCGCCGGCGCTGGGCTCGTCGATCATGACGATCATGACCAGACGGGGCTTGCTGGCCGGCGCCATGCCGGCGAAGAACGACAGATAGGCCGATTCCTCATAGCCGCGGGCGCCCGTTTTCTTGACCGTGCCGGTCTTGCCCGCCACACGGAATCCCGGGATGGCCGCTTTGAGGGCGGTTCCCTCGCGGGTCACCACCGATTCCAGCATGGTGCGGACGGTGTTGGCGGTCTTCACCGACATGATGCGGTGACTCTCGCCCGGCCGGTCGCGCTTCAGCAGGGCCACCATCGGCATTACGCCCTCGTTGGCCAAGGCGGTGTACGCCCGCCCCAGTTGCAGCAGCGAGGTGGACAAGCCGTACCCGAACGACAGGGTCGCCTGCTCGAAGGCATTCCAGCCCTGATGATCCGACAGCCGGCCGTTGGCCTCGCCGGGAAAACCGGTTTCCAGGGGCTGGCCGAAACCCAGGTTGTTGTAGAACGCCCAGAACTTGGCCGAAGGCAGGTTCATGACGATCTTGGTCATGCCCACGTTGCTGGACTTCTGCAAAATATGGGCAACGTCCAGCACGCCGTAGTTGTGAACATCCTTGACCAGGTTGTGACCCACGTGCATCTGGCCAGGATTGGTGTCGAACTGGCTTTCCGGCCGCACCGAGCCCAATTCGAGGGCGCAGGCGACACCAAACGGCTTTATGGTGGAGCCGGGCTCGAACACGTCGGTGATGGCCCGGTTACGCGACGCGCCGCCGCTCATCTTGACGCGGGAATTGGGGTTGAAGGAAGGCTGATTCACCATCGCCAGCACCTCGCCATTCTGGGCATCCAGCAAAACCAGCGAGCCGGATTTGGCGCGGTTCTGCAGCACGGCCTTCTTCAATTCGCGATAGGCTAGATACTGCAGGCGCTGGTCGATGGAAAGGGTCAGATCCTTGCCGGGCACCGGCAGGCGGATGTTATCCAGGTCCTCGATGATGCGGCGCTTGCCGTCGCGGATGATCTTCTTGGCGCCGGGCACGCCTTTCAACCAGTCGTTGTAGGCCAGTTCCATGCCTTCCTGGCCACGGTCGTCGATATTGTTGAAGCCGACCAAATGGGCGGCAACCTCACCGGTGGGGTAGTAGCGGTGGAATTCCCGTTCCGCGTAAACCCCAGGCAGATTGAGGGCCATGGCCTGATCGGCCAATTCCGGGCTCATGCGCCGCTTCAGATAGACGAAACTGTGGCCGTCGTCCGCTGCCCGCTTCTGGATGTCCTTGGCCGAGATCCCCAGCGTGTCTCCCAGCGCCTTCACTTCGCGGGGGGACGCTTCGAACTCCTTGGGATTGATCCAGACCGACTTCACCGGCGTGCTGATGGCCAGCAGTTCGCCGTTGCGATCGAGGACGCGCCCGCGGTGTGCCGGCACCGGCACCACCCCGACCAGACGCCGATCGCCTTTATCCTGCAGGAACTGGCGGTTGACCACCTGGAGATCCACCGCCCGCAGCACCAGCGCCGCCATCCCGGCCAGCAGCAGCAGCAGCAGGAAGCGCCAACGGACAGTAAAGTCCGTTTCGTCGTTGGCGCGGGGCTGAGCGATGATCATCATGTTCGTGTGTTTCTAGGGTTTGAGGTAAATGATCGCGTTGCGATCCGGCAGGATCATGCCCAGCCGCGTCCTTGCCAGCCGCTCGATGCGGCTGTGTTCCGCCCAGGTGTTCTGCTCCAGTTGCAGCTGTCCCCATTCCAGCTCATACAGATCCAGTTCCTGCTCCAACCGTTGAATTTCGGCAAACAACATGCGCGAGCGATACTTGGTGTAAACCACCGCCAGGGCGGACAACACCATAACCATCAACAAACTCACCAGCAGCCTCATGCGGACAACCGCTCGGCGACGCGCAACACCGCGCTGCGGGACCGCGGATTGGCGGCTGTTTCCGCACGACCAGGCATCTGCGCCCTGCCCACGGCGCGCAGGGTCGGCCGATGCTCCACCAACGGCGGCAGGTGGGGTGGTTGCATGGCGCCCTTGTGGCAATCGCGGATAAACCGCTTGACGATGCGGTCTTCCAGGGAATGGAAGGAGATCACCGTCAGCCGTCCCCCCGGCCGCAAAACTTCAACCGCCTGTTTAAGCACTTCGCGCAACTCCTCCAGTTCACGGTTGATGGCGATACGGATGGCTTGAAAGCTCCGGGTCGCCGGATGTTTATTCTTTTCCCGGGTCGGCACCGCGGCTTCGATGACCGCGACCAGTTGCCCGGTGGTCAGCAGCGGCCGGCGCGCCACGACGGCGCGAGCGATGCGGCCGGCAAATCGTTCCTCGCCGTACTCCCGCAGCACCCTGGCCAGTTCCGCTTCGTCCACGGTGGCCAGCCACTCCGCCGCAGTCGGCCCCTGATTCGTGTCCATGCGCATGTCCAAAGGGCCGTCGCGCAGGAAGCTGAATCCCCGTTCAGCCTCGTCCAACTGAGGCGAGGACACCCCCAAATCAAGCAGTACGCCGGCAACCTTGCCGGTCCAGCCGCGCAACTCGCACAGTTCCGCCAGCCGCGCAAAACTGCTTTGCACCAATTCGAAACGCCCATCCTCCCGCAGCAGGGAGGCCTCGATCGAACTCAACGCCGCCGCATCCTTGTCGAGTGCCAACAGACGGCCCGTCCCATCCAGCCGTGCGAGAATTTCGCGACTGTGCCCACCTCGTCCAAACGTCCCGTCGACATAAACCCCGTCCGGAACAATCGCCAAGGCGTCCAACACTTCCGCCGGCATGACCGGCAGGTGTTCGGCCATTGTTAAAACGACAGGTTGGCGAAAGCGGGCGGCAAGGTGCCGTCACCCAGGATGTCTTGATCGAGGGTCGCTTCGTAGGCTTGATTCCAGCCCTCCTCATCCCAGATCTCGAACTTGCTACCCTGGCCGACAAAGGCAATCCGCTTTTCCAATCCGGCCTTCTTGCGCAGCGGTTCGGGAACCAGGAAACGGCCCTGGGCATCCAGATCGCATTCCACGGCGTGGCCGATCAACAGCCGCCGCAGCGCTTGTGCCGATTTATCGAACATGGGGAGCTTGTCCAGTTGGCGCTCGAGGCTTTCCCACACCGGCAACGGATACAGCGAGAGACAGCGATCCAGACTCACCGTCAGGATCAGCTGGGACTCGCAGCATTCCTGCAATTCCGGCCGGTACTTGGTCGGAATCGCAAGCCTGCCCTTATCGTCAAGGTTGATGGACGCCAGACCCCGAAACACCTTTTTCCACCACTATTCTCCACCAAACACCACTTTTTTCCACCGAGCGCAGAATATAGAAACCAAGTGTTAACAAGTCAAGGAACAATTCCCTAAGTGCGTTAGTGGGTTAAGATCCAATTGGAACAGTTGGAGGACGGCGTCCGATCAAGCCGGACCCGGCAGAACTGGGGAAATAGCGTCGGGATCAACCGTCCAGGGGAGGTCGTCTGGGGGCTAAACGAGGACGGAGCCGAAGAAAAGACCGCAGAGAAAAGAAGGGCTCTTCATGAGTGCGAGCACAGAAGGAAGCCGTGCTGCCCGCCATGTCTTCCCCGAGGTCGCGCCAATCGGGACAATCCACCTGATCGCCGCCAATCGTCAGCGCCAGGAGCCACTCCCCCGCCTCCATGGACGAGAGGGTTCCGGAAACCGACCGGCACGATTCCCGGCCGTTAGATCCGAACGAGCCGAAACGCCGTTAGGGAGCCGCTGCATTATTCAGCGGCTCCTGCGATGCCGGGATCCACCGCCAAAATCGGAGGCCGTAAGCCTCTGATTGTGAATCCCCGAAAAACGGCGCTTTCCGGTGACGGACCCTGAGAAATCCAGGATGGATTTATTCAGCGCTTCCTTACGAGATAGAGGGAGGCTGCCGCCGTCGGGGGTTAGGAGGCGAGAGCCTGGCCGAGCGATTCCAGAGATTGTGCGAAATTGGACCTTGCCGGCGCCACGAGTCCTGACACGGCGGAAATCCCCGGCAGCCACCGCTGCACCACAACCTTGCTCGGTCTATCGTGGCCCCCAGCGGCACAAGAAAGCGGACACTCCGCCCCCTAGTGGTCGGGCGTATCGAGA
>VEPB01000430.1 GCA_012026715.1 Methylococcaceae bacterium
ATCCGCACCCGGAAGGCATGCTTGTCCCTGAGGATGAGATGGGCGCCACGACCCACGATGATGCAACCGTGACGCGCCAGGTCCAGCACCACGTCGTAGAGGGCGCGACGGTAACCCTGCAGCGTCGCAGTGTTCCCGCTGATCAGGCTGTGCACGAAGGTGCTGATACCGGCGTGCGTCTGCTCATCGTGATGTTGCACGAAGAATTTGTCGGTCTTGCTCTGTTTGGCGACGTGATCGAGGATTTCCTTGTCATAGACCGGAATGCCTAGACAGGACGACAGTTCCTGCGCGATCTGCTCGCCGAGCGCGCCATAGTCGCGCGAGATGGTGATCACCAGGGGATGGGGAGGTTGGACCTTGCTCTTGCCGACCTGGTAGCGGTGCGCTTCGAAATCTTTCGCCAAAATCGCCTGGAGATAGGCGAGCGGATCATGGGGGGCCATAGGTTGCTGCTCCGGCTCGTTCAGGCGGCTCCGCCTGCCTTGGCTTCGACGATTTTCTTCAGCTTCCATTCCCGATGCCGGTTCATGATGTCAACCACTTCCATGGGATCGTCGGTCAGGGAAATATAGTGAAGGTCGCTTTCGTCGATGAGGTTGTTGGCCAAGACCGTATCCTTGATCCATTCCAGCAAACCGGCCCAGTAGTCCGAACCGTAGAGGATCAGGGGCATGGGATGGATCTTGTGGGTCTGCATCAGGGTGAGCGCCTCGAAAAACTCGTCCAAAGTGCCAAATCCGCCCGGCAGGCAGATGTAACCGATGGAATATTTCACGAACATGACCTTGCGGGCGAAGAAATACCGAAACTCCAACGCCGTGCTCTGATAGCTGTTGGGCTTCTGCTCGTTGGGAAGCTGAATGTTGAGGCCGATGGACGGCGCATTCTTGAGCCAAGCGCCCTTGTTGGCAGCTTCCATCACGCCGGGACCGCCCCCGCTGATGATGGAATAGCCGTTGCTGGCCAAAACCTCGGCGATGCTTTCGGCCGCTTGATAGTAGGGGGTGCCAGGCTTGATCCGGGACGAACCGAACACGGATACGGCGAACTGGGTATCCGCCAGCTTATCGAACCCCTCCGTGAATTCACTGATGATCCTGAACATGCGCCAGGACTCGTCGCCCTTGAGATCTTCAATCATGATGGGTATCCACGTCTTTGTGAAAAAAGCCGCAAAAAGTATGGCAGGTTATGGCTAAATGTCATCCGAACCGCCGCGCGCGCGGAGCGGTCGCCGGCAAAGGAAAAATCGCCAAATCTTGAGCCGCCTCACAGGCAAACGGGAAACTGGCGGTAAACTTGCCCAATCGTAAACCGCAGCGGCGCAAATTCGGGCCGCAGCTGACATCCACTCAGATTCCATACAGGAGCACTTTATGGGCTTCCAGACTGCGATGGGGCAGCCCCATCGCCGGTGTCGACATTTCCTGGCCGCAGCAGGGCTTCTTCTGTGGCTCGCCGGGGCAGCGCTGAACCCGGCCCTGGCCAAGAACGGCAAGCCCAACGCAGCCGAAGCCGCGCGCTTCCTCAACCACGCCAGCTTCGGCCCCAATTCGGAGTCCTTGGCCCGGGTCATGGAAATCGGCTACGAGGCCTATCTGAACGAACAGTTCGATCTGGTCCCTAAGGCCCTCACCCTCGAACCCATGCCCTATCGGGTTCCCGACACCTGCGACGACACCTGCAGGCGCGACAACTACTCCATCTATCCGCTGCAACGGCGTTTCTTCGAGAACGCCTTGACGGATCCGGCTCAATTGCGCCAGCGGATGGCTTTCGCCCTGAGCCAGATCCTCGTCATCTCCGGCCGCGACAGCGATCTGTGGATGTCCAGCTCGATGCTGCCCTACCTGGACATGCTGGAACAGAACGCCTTCGGCAGCTACCGCACGCTGCTGGAAGCGGTGACCCTCAGCCCCGCCATGGGCCGCTACCTGGACATGGCCGGCAACCGCAAGGACGCTCCCAACGAAAACTATGCCCGCGAATTGCTGCAGTTGTTCTCCATCGGCCTGTTCGAACTCAAGCCCACAGGCAAGCTGAAACTGGTCAAGGGCAAGCCGAAACCGACCTACAGCCAGAACACCATCACCGAATTCGCCCGCGCCCTGACCGGCTGGAACCTGGCCGCGGAGCTTGGCACAGACATCACCAATTTCCGAGACCCCATGGTGGTCGACCCGAACCAGCACGACAACCAGATCAAGACCCTGCTCAAAGGCCTGAGTACACCCCAATACCAAACGCCGTATGAAGATCTGCAAATGGCCTTGGACAATGTGGTGTCCCATCCCAATGTCGCGCCATTCATCAGCTATCGGCTGATTCAGCGCCTGGTCACCAGCAACCCTTCGCCGGCCTACGTGGGAAGGGTCGCGACGGCGTTCCGCAAGACCAAAGGCGATCTCAAGAAAGTCGTCAAGGCGATCCTGCTGGACCGGGAAGCTTTGAAACCGCCGGGCAAGAATGCCGGCCACCTGCGTGAACCGGTGTTGTGGCTGACCCATCTCTTGCGGGCTTTCGATACTGGTCCGACAACAACCGACTACGCCCTGAGCGACTCCTACCTTCCCGGCAATCTGCGCATGGGCCAGGATGTCTACCGTTCACCGACAGTCTTTAACTATTTCCCGCCCGATTATCAAATTCCTGGCGAAAAGCTCAAGGGTCCGGAGTTTGCGCTCTACCAGAGCACCGACGTGGTCAACCGCGCGAATCTGGCTTACGCCCTGGTCTACAACAAGATGCCTACCTGGGAGGGCTACCGGCCCACCGGCACCTGGCTTAACCTTGAGCCCCTGCTGCCCCTGGCCGAGGATCCCAAAGCGCTGCTCGACGAACTCAACAAGCGCATGCTGAACGGGGCCATGCTGCCCACCACCCGGACCCTGCTGGAAAATGCCCTTTCAGCCATTCCCGGCTCCAGTCCGCTGGAACGCGTCCGATACGCCGTCTACTCCCTGGCGGTTTCCCCCGAGTACCTGATCGAGAGATA
>VEPB01000061.1 GCA_012026715.1 Methylococcaceae bacterium
AGCACGAAGATGCCGGCGAACACCTGCAGCATGTCGGAGTAGCTGCCGGTTTCCTCCCGCAGAAAAGAGGCCAGCGACGAACCGGTGACGCCGGCCAGCGCCCAGGCGGTCAGCACGTAACCGTGGATGGCGCTGACCTGGCGGGTGCCGAAAATGTCGCCGATGTAGGCGGGCAGGGTGGAGAAACCGCCGCCGTAACAGGTCATGATGAGGTATAGCACGGCCTGGAACAGCAGCAGCGACTGCAGCGAGGGCAGGAAATAAAAGGCCAGGATCTCGATGAGGAAGAAGGCGACATAGGTGTTGGGCCGGCCGATGCGATCCGACAGGCTGGCCCAGCCGAGCCGCCCCAGTCCGTTGAACAGCCCGTTGACGCCGACGATGGCGGCGGCGGCGATGGCGTCGATATGGGTCAGTTCCTGGGTCATGGGCGAGGCCACCGAGATCACCGCGATGCCGCAGGTGATGTTGACGAACATCATCAGCCACAGCCCGTAAAACGGCCAGGTCCGCACCGCCTGATTGGCATCCATGGGCATCAGGTCCACCCGCGGGCGGCCCTTGCGGTCAGGTCGGTCCGGGACGAAACCGGCGGGCTTCCAGCCATCCGGTGGCGGCACCATGTAGGCCGCGGCGGCCACCATCAGCACCAGGTAGGTGAGCCCGAGGCTGAGAAAGGTCAGCGACAGGCCGACGGCTTCGATCAGCCGGCCGATGATCGGGGCGCCCAGGAAGGAGGCGAAGCCGAAGCCCATGATGGCCAGCCCGGTGGCCAGGCCGCGATGGTCGGGAAACCATTTCATCAGGGTGGACACCGGGGTCACGTAGCCGGTCCCCAGGCCGCAGCCGCCGATCAGGCCGTAGCAACCGTACAGCAGCCATAGCCGGATGTCGTTGGACGCGATGTAGTCCGAACAGGCGAAGGATGAGCCCAGCAAGCCGAGGCTCCACAGCAGCGCCGAGACCGTGCCGGAAAAGCGCGGCCCCCGCTTCTCCACCACGTGTCCCATGACGGCCGCCGACGTGCCCAGCATGAAAATCGCCAGGCCGAAGGTAAAGTTGGCCTGCTTGAGGTTCCAGCCGAAGGCCTGCTGCAGCGGTTTGGAAAACACGCTCCAGGCATAGACGGAACCGATGGAAAGATGGACCACCACGCCCGCCAGGGCGATCAGCCAGCGATTCTTCATGGTTAGTGAGGCCTTGGGCTTAGGGATGACGGCGCAAAATGTATCATGCTGACGGTGCGACCAGGACACGGGAGGGGGCGGTCGGGCCGGATCGGAGTCGGGGCGACTATACTGGGTGCTCCCCAGGAAGAGGACGGCCATGGCGACTAAGCCTTTGATCCGAAACGGAGCCGAGCGGGACACGCCGAATTTCGGCCTGGCAGCGGCCCGCGTGACGTTGAATCGGCGCCGGCTGATGACCTGGTTCGTGTTGCCTTTGGTGATTGCGACCCTGGTGATGGCCGGGGCGACGATCTACCTGGAATATCGTCAGGGTCAGGCCTATCGCCACTATGTGGTGCGTAACAGTTTCGAAGGGCTGCTGCGCTTCTACCAGGATCAGTTGGTAAACAACACCCGCGTGCTGGGGACGGCGGCGGAACTGTTAGGGCGGGATGGGACCTTGCGAGAGGCCCTGGCGCAACGGGACCGGGAGCGTCTGTTGCAGCAGGCGGGACCGCTATTCGCGCGGCTCCGGCAGCGCTATGGGATCACCCATTTGTACTTCGAGGCGCCAGACCGTTCCACCGTAGCCCGCCTCCACTTGCCGGAACGTCACGGCGACGTCATCGACCGCCAGACGATGCGGCAGGCCGACGAGACCGGCCGGGAATCCTGGGGCGTCGAGCTGGGTCCGCTGGGGACTCTGGTGCTCCGCTTCGTGTTGCCGGTCGAAGCCGGAGGGCGGCGTATCGGATTCATCGAAACGGGCATGGAGCTGGAAGCCTTCCTCCCGTCGCTGAGCCGGTTTGCCGGCAGTCGGCTGTTCCTGTTTCTGTCCAAGCAGCATCTCCAGCGGCCGGGTTGGGAGCGGGGCATGGCCATGATGGGCCGGGAAGGCCGCTGGGACCGATTCCCCGATTATGTCCTCGGTTCGGTCGGCGACGCCGACCTCCCTCCCGAAGTCGAGCGCTATTTCCTGGCGCACCGGGAACCGGATCAGCCCCAGCCGCTGGAGGGTACCGGCCAGGAATCCCGTGCCGCGGTGTTCGTGTCCATCGACGATGCCGCCGGCAGGGTGGTGGGGATGCTGGCTACGGTGCTGAATGACTCGGCTTACCAAAGCTATTCCCACCAGTTGTTCATCCGCACGGCGGTGGCGATTCTGCTCGTCGGTTTCGTGCTGCTGGGGCTGTTCCTGGCGCTGCTGGGCCGGATCGGCCATCAGCTGGATCAGCAGGAAGTGCTGCGCAATCTGGCGATCCGCGATGGGCTGACCGAGTTGCTGAACCGCCGCGCCTTCGTTTCCCTGCTGGAATCGGAGATGGCGGACGCTAGCCGCAGCGGCCGGGATCTGGCCCTGCTCATGATCGATATCGATCATTTCAAGGAGATCAACGATAGCCATGGGCACCCGACCGGCGACCGGGTGCTCAAGTCCCTGTGCGAGCGCGTGTTGCTGCAGGTCAGGACCGCCGATTGGGTGTGCCGCTATGGCGGTGAAGAGCTCTCCGTGATCCTGCCGGATACGGATGGCCCCACCGCCATTCAGATCGCCGAGCGCATCCGCCAGGCCGTCGCCGCGAATCCGTTCGCGATCGGAGAAGGGATGCCGATCCCGCTCACCGTCAGCATTGGGGTGGCGCCCTGTGTTTCAGCCTGTCAGGAGCCGGCGCAACTGGTGATGGCCGCCGACAGGGCCTTGTACCAGGCCAAGCAAGCGGGCCGGAACCAGGTCTGCCAAGCTGCGGCCTGACGGGAGGCGGTTGCCGGCCGGTGCCTTAGCGCCGTGGGACCGGTTCTTTTACAATGGCGGCCATGCTCCCATTTTCGACTTCCCCTACCGATGGCGCGGGTTCGACCGACGACCCCATCGACCCGTGCCGAGCGACCAGGGTCGCTCTTTACGGATTCGCCACTCCGAGGACCGCATCGTCATGACAGCGCTGGTCGTGTATTCCACCCCGGGCTGTCATTTGTGCGAACAAGCGGAAGTTTTGCTGCAGAAACTCGCGGCAGGGAGCTGGCACAGCGTCGACATCGCCGGCGATGACCAATTGCTGGAGCGCTACGGGGTGCGCATTCCGGTCGTTCGGCGGGTCAGCGATGGGGCCGAGCTGAATTGGCCGTTCGATCTGGCGGCGCTGGACTGTTTCATCCATGCGGCGTGAGCCGCACTTTCCCCCTGATACCGCAATGACCGATTACCGCATCGAAAAAGACAGCATGGGCGAACTGCGGGTACCCGCCGCTGCCCTTTATGGCGCCCAGACCCAGCGGGCCGTGGACAACTTCCCGGTGAGCGGCATCTCCCTGCCGTTCGAATTCATCCAGGCCGTGGCCCTGGTGAAGCAGTGCGCGGCGCGGGTCAACGCCGGCCTGGGGTTGTTGGACGCCGACATCGCCCGGGCCATCGACGCAGCCGCCCAGCAGATCCTGGACGGCGGCCACCGCGACCAATTCCCCCTGGATGTGTTCCAGACCGGCTCCGGCACCAGCACCAACATGAACGTCAACGAGGTGCTGGCGAATCTGGCCAGCCGGCTGGCGGGACGGGACGTGAGCGCCAACGACCACGTCAACATGAGCCAGAGCAGCAATGACACCATTCCCACGGCGATCCACGTCAGCGCCGCCCTGGCCGTCCATCGGGCGTTGATCCCGGCACTGGAACACCTTCATGCCACCCTCGCCGGCAAGGCCCGCGACCTGGATGGCCTGGTCAAGACGGGCCGCACCCACCTGATGGACGCCATGCCCGTCACGCTGGGCCAGGAACTGGACGGCTGGGCGCTACAGATCGCCAACGGCGTGGAGCGGGTCCGTGCTTCCCTGGTGAGGATGTATCGGCTGGCCCAGGGCGGCACGGCGGTGGGCACCGGC
>VEPB01000154.1 GCA_012026715.1 Methylococcaceae bacterium
AGCACCTCCATGGACAGTTGGGCGGAGGCGGCCTGCTTGTGGATCTCGACGCCCTGGGTCCGTAGCTTGGCGGCGTTCTCGGCGATGAGCTGGTCGGTGGTCTTGTTCACCGCCTCCACCTTCTCCAGCACGATGCGTTGGTTGGCCAGGGCCAGGGCCAGGGTGACGGCGATCTGCAGGGCGTTGAGGGTGACCCCCAAAGCGCGGGTGACGCCGCGGATCAGTTCCTTGTTGTTGCGCTTGATCACCTCCAGGGTCAGCACCCCCTGCTGGCTGACGATGAGTTGCTGCTGCAGGTCCATGATGCGCTGGCGCAGGGGGAACTGGATTTCCTCCTTGAGGAACGGCACCCTGGGATCGTCGGAGGGGAGCTCGTTTTCCAGCTTCTCCGATAGCACCCCGTCCACCGTCTGGGCGTACTGAATCACCTGCTGCAGGGCGCCGGTCAGCCCGTGGAGGTGCTTCTGGTCGTCCTCCAGGGTGATGATGTCGCGCTTGAGCTGGTCACGGCCCTTCTCCAGGCTGCCCACCACGTTGTTGATGACCGACTCGGCGGACTGGTAGCGGGCGAAGTATTTGGCCATGGGGGTGCCGACGAAAGGCAGGGAGCCCAGGGTGCGGCGCAGCCAGTTGGCGGAGAAGTCGAACTGGTTGGGGTCCAGTTCCTCCACCTTGGTTTGCAGTTCCACCAGGGAGGAGGCCACCGGGCCCCCGTCCTCGCCGGTCTTGGCCAGGGTGTTGATGGTCTGCTTGAGCATGGCGGAACGGTGTGAGGCCTTCTTCTGGATCTCCGCCGCCATGGATTCCACCGCCGCCACGCCGTTGCGTTTTTCGTCGATGTCGTTGGGGTCGATTTCCAGCAGCTGCTTGACGGCATCCTCCGCCTTGGCGCGCAACTCGGCGTTCTGATCCGGGATATCCGGCATCTTCGGCAGCAGCAGTTCCTGTTTCAGCGCGTCCTGGGTGATGACCTGCAGGGGTTTGTCTTCGTGGGCGACTATGGCATTCATCGACGATGCTCCTTACGGCTGGGGTTAATGGTAATCCCGTCACGTTAGAGGATCGACGTCACCCCGGCTCGGATTGCCGGGGTCCAGATGCGGTGGACGGCAGCTGTGTTTCACCTCCCTGTGGCCTGGATTCCGGCAATCCCTGCCGGAATGACGAGTCAACTCGGCGGTATCGGGGTTAGTTGTGGGTATAGTCCTGCGCCCGCTCGGCCAGGCGCCGCAGTTCTTCCATGGCCGAGTCGAGCGCCAGCTCGGCCTGGCCCTTCTCGGTGACGACCGTGGCCACCTTGGCGGTGACGTGGTCGATTTCGGTGATGGCCTGCTCGTTCTGAAGAAGCAGGTGCTGCACCAGTTCGATTTGCTCGTCCCGGAGCTTCAGCCGCCGCCGCAGGGTCTCCGCCTCTCCGGCGGCGGTCTTGGACGACTGGTTTTCCAACTCCTTCAGCCGCCCCTGTTCCTCGGCCGGGTCCACGGTGGCGATGCTCTTGAGCGCCAGATAGACCCGCTCCAGATTGTCCAGGCTGGCCAGGAACACCTGCTCGGCGATGCCCAGATAGCGGCCGTAAGTCAGCTCGCCCACCGAAAACTTCTCGGCCAGGATTTCCTGAAAGTTGTGGAATTTCTGGTTGAGCAGCTTGATCTGGTGGATGGCCTGGCGCGATCTGACCTCACGGAGCTTCTCCACCAGTTGGGAGAGCTTGGCGGTGCGCTCCTCCTGCAGCTTACGGTTGGCTTCCTCCAGATATTGGAGGGAATAGCCCTTGCTGCGCAGCCGTTTCTCGATCTGCCAGCCGGCCAGCAGCAGCACCGGACCCGAAGCGGCCAGGCCGAGGGTCAGGGGCGAGGCGAACAGCGCCGCCGCCATGCCCGCCAGCGTCGCCGCCACGCCGGTGTAGATCACCACCGGGCTTCCCATCATGCGCTTGCGCACCGCCTTGTCGATGGATTCCTGGGTGAAGTGTTTTTGGGTGGGGGTGGTCATGGAGTATCAGGCGTCGGGCGACAAGGTCGGGAGTTCCGGAATCCACATTGCATTAAGCTAGGGCAGTAACTGCAATTCCGGGATTATCTTCCCGATCGAAACATAATCCCTGTCGTTATGGAGTAGTGGAACTTGATGCTCGATAGCCACTCGCGCAATGAGGCAATCAATGGTACTGCGTGGCGTCACGCCTTCGCGGCGGCAAATGAAAAACATCCTGGCCGCATCACGATGGGTTTTCACCGGATCGCGAGGATTAAGAAAATGCTGATTGACGAAATACTCTTCCAGAAGGCGCCATTCTCTTTCGTCAGCCGCTCCTTGGAGTAATTCCTGGTAAATCACCCCGGTGATGGCAAAAAGTTCCCGGCGTTCGAGTATTTCACCTAAGCGCTCGGCCGCCGGGTTTGATCGGTTGCGGTAGTAATCGATCCACGTCGAAGTATCTACCAGGATCATTCGAACGTCCTTTCTCGCAAGGCTTTATGGTCATACCCCTCGTAAAAACTGATCCTGCCCTTTAGTTCGCGCAAGTCGCGCCGCTCATGGTTGGCAATGAATTCGCGCAAGGCTAAGTCGATGAGCTCCTGCCTGGTCTTGGCCGGCGCGTATTTCAAAGCCTCTTGAATGAGGCTGTCGTCCAGAAAGACTTCGGTACCCATGGAATATTCCTCCGATGTTACAACTGGTCGTAGGTTGGGCAAGAGTGCAGCATTACCCAGCCCCATCGGTGGAACCCGGCGAGGCCGGTTCCACCCTACGGGCTACGGGCTCCGGTTGAGCGCTGAGTTATGATTTAGGTGATTCATGTGAAGACCGATACTCATCATACCAGGAATACCATAAATCAAAGGCTTCGTGCTCTACTCCGGTTTTATACTTTGCTAAAGAAAACGAATCGAGCGTTAACATTTTTTGGTTAAACTGCCGAGCAATCCAATGCTCGAAGTCCTGCCAGCCAAAGCCGCCGATGCAACTTGTCGTTGGAATATGGTGAAAATTTTCTGCCACACAAACCCCGGTCAAAAAAGCTGCTAAAAGAGTGATGCTCCGTTCATCTCCTCCAAACCACATCATAGGTCGTTTGCGGATTTCCTCCAACAGACTCGGATAATCTGTGAACCTAGAAGTCATCACGTACTTCTTCGCTTGATAAATAGGGTCTTGACGACTGGCTTAAACTGTTTTCGATGTTATTGAACCCGAGAACGGTATTCCCAATGATCGCCACAACCCGAAAATTATTCCCGGATTTGAAATTTAGTGCCATAGGCTGGAATGACTGCAAGGAATCCCAGCTTGGCAGGTGATCCGCTGGAAGTCGCTCCCGCTCATTTCAGCCGACATGGTTTTTCACAAACTATCCGCCACCAAAACGATCTCCACCCGCGGAAGGCGGTAAGCATAGGCGCGCTCGCTTTCGCCGGGCAATCTCGGCAGGGGCCTGGAACTGCCGTAGCCGGTGGCGAGGATGCGGGTTTCGGGGATGGCG
>VEPB01000409.1 GCA_012026715.1 Methylococcaceae bacterium
GCCTTCCATCAGGCCGGGAATTTCCTTGAACTGACGGCGAACCTCCAGCACGATGTCGTGGGCGGCCTTGCCGACCGCGGTCATGGTCAAGGCCGAGAAAAGATAGGGCAGCATGGCGCCGATGAGAATACCCGGCAGCATCGTCGGGCCCAGGACGTTGACGTCGTCGACGTGCGCCGCTGTCACGTAGGCGCCCAGCAGGGCCAGTGCGGTCAGAACGGCGGAACCGATGGCGAAGCCCTTGCCGGTAGCGGCGGTGGTGTTGCCCAGGCTGTCGAGAGCGTCGGTGCGCTGACGCACCTCCTTCGGCAGGTGGCTCATTTCGGCGATGCCGCCGGCGTTGTCGGCGACCGGGCCGTAAGCGTCGGTGGCGAGGGTGACCCCGAGGGTGCTCAACATGCCGACACCCGCCAGAGCCACGGCGTAGAGACCGGCGGTGACGGTGCCGTCGGCCTTGTGGCCCAGCCAGACGCTGAGCAGGATGGCGACGGCCGTGATCAGAACCGGGAACATGGTGCTCATCATGCCGACAGCCATACCCTGGATGATGGTGGTGGCGGCACCGGTTTCACAGGAGTCGGAAATCGACTGGGTCGGCTTCTCGGTGTACGACGTAAAGTATTCGGTCGCGTAGGCAATGCCGTTACCGGCAACCAGGCCAACCAGGATGACCAGCCAGTAGTTGAAGCTCACGCCAGCCAGGATCACCGCCACCAGGGACAGGATCAGCACTACGACGGAAGCGCCCCACACGGAGCGGCGCAACGCCGTCAGCAGGTCTTCCAGGGATGCGTTTTCATCGATCTTCGCTTCGTAGCGCTTGATGAAGGCGGCAAACTTGGCGATCAGTGCGTTTTTGGATTCGGCCTTGCGCAGGAAATCCCATTCCTGACCGACCACCATGTAGATGCCGAACAGGGCGGAAATGACGCCGACGGCACCCACCAGGAAAGGCAGGCCGATGAAGGCAGGAGCCTTGTCGCCGGCGAAGCTGGCGCCAAGGGCGGCGGCGGCGATGATGGAACTGCTGTAGCTCTCGAACAGGTCGGCGCCCATGCCGGCAACGTCGCCCACGTTGTCGCCCACGTTGTCGGCGATTACCGCCGGGTTGCGGGGGTCGTCCTCGGGGATGCCTTTTTCGACCTTGCCCACCAGATCGGCGCCAACGTCGGCAGCCTTGGTGTAGATGCCGCCGCCGACACGGGCGAACAGCGCGATGCTGCTGGCGCCGAAGCCGAAGCCGGTGACATAGGACAATTGGTTGGGGTCGCCGTTGAACAGCATGTACAACGAACACATGCCGATCAAGCTGAAGCTCACCACCGACATGCCCATGATGGCGCCACTGCCGAAGGCGACCCGCAGGCCTTCGTGCAGACCGTGACTGGCGGCTGCAGCGGTACGGACATTGGCGCGCACCGCCACGTGCATGCCCAAGTAACCGGCCCCGGCGGAAGCGACGGCGCCCACCACGAAGGACATGGCGGTCTGCCAATGCAGGAACATGCCGATGATGGTTGCCACCACGGCAACGAAGATTGCCAGCACGCGGTACTCGCGGGTCAGGAAGGCGGCGGCCCCGTCCTGAATGGCTTGTGCGATGGCGCGCAT
Organism: Methylococcaceae bacterium; assembly: GCA_012026715.1. Lineage (GTDB taxonomy): Bacteria > Pseudomonadota > Gammaproteobacteria > Methylococcales > Methylococcaceae > VEPB01. Next base: position 1,612 of record VEPB01000409.1, read on the forward strand.
GGTCTCGTTGCCCTGTTCGTAACTGAGCACGCGCCGCAGCTGCCAAAGGACGTAGAATATGCCCACGCCCGCCGTCAACAAGGCGATCGTGACCGATCCGGATGCTTGAAACATGTTAGGTTTCTCCCCGATTGATACAAGCTGAAGTTATTGTTTTAATTACGGCTAGTCCTCGTAAGAGGGGATCTTTACGCCTTTGTGAAGCCTGGTGCCTTAGGTCGTCTGAAAGGGCCGCCGCAAGCGCATAGCGAAACATAGAGTTAGGGGTTCTGACAATAGCGTGTTTCATGAACACGCCTGAAAGCGTGGCGCGGCGGCGTTTTCGGCCCATGTTCGACGCGTGAGAACAGACGGGGATTCAGCGCCCAGAGTTTCGCCGTCGGCACCGAGAAATGGCATAATGGTGGATCGTTCTGCCCGAAAACCCACTTCCGGTGGCGCTGACACATCCAGGGCATGGATCCGTCAGATTCGCTCATGCCGGCTGCGGTTTTTCGGCGACGCACAAATTCGACGGCGTAGAACTGGTCCTTAAGCCAGCGTAGCGCTGCACTGTCTGGGAGCGGCACGTGCTGTCGTTCCCTCGTCTTCAACCACAACTGACTCAACGCTCGCTATGAACAAGCCAAAAAAAGTTGCACTTGTCACCGCTGGCGGTCTGGCGCCCTGCCTCAGTTCGGCAGTCGGCAGTCTGATCGAACGCTATACCGAGATCGATCCGTCCATCGAGATCATCTGCTACCACGGTGGATACAAAGGGCTCTTGCTGGGTGATTCCTACCAGGTAACCCCCGAGATTCGTGAAAAAGCGGCGTTGTTGCACCGTTACGGCGGCTCACCCATTGGCAACAGCCGGGTGAAGCTCACCAATGTCAAGGATTGCATTAAGCGCGGTCTGGTCACTGAAGGCCAGGATCCGCAAAAAGTCGCCGCAGACCAATTGATCAAGGACGGCGTAGATATTCTTCACACCATCGGCGGCGACGACACCAACACGGCCGCGGCCGACCTAGCCGCCTTCCTGGCCAAGAACGACTACGGCCTGACAGTGATCGGCCTACCCAAAACGGTCGACAACGACGTGTTCCCCATCAAGCAGTCGCTGGGAGCCTGGACCGCGGCCGAACAAGGCGCGCGCTATTTCTGGAATGTCGTGGCAGAATCCGGAGCCAACCCGCGCATGCTGATCGTCCACGAAGTGATGGGCCGCAACTGCGGGTGGCTGACCGCCGCCACGGCGCTGGAATACCGCAAGCTGCTAGACCGCGCCGAATGGGTGCCGGGAATTGGCCTATCCCGAAACGTATACGAGGTGCACGGCATTTTCATCCCGGAGATGGAGATCAACATTGCCGCCGAAGCCGAACGCCTCCGCGCCGTGATGGACAAGACGGACTGCGTGAACATCTTCATTTCCGAAGGCGCTGGTGTGGAAGCCATCGTCGCCGAATTGCAATCCAAGGGGCAGGAAGTGCCGCGGGATGCCTTTGGCCATATCAAGTTGGACGCCGTGAACCCCGGCAAGTGGTTCGGGGAACAGTTCGCGCAGATGCTGGGTGCTGAAAAGACCCTGGTGCAGAAGTCGGGATATTTTGCCCGTGCTGCTGCGGCCAATGTGGATGACATCCGCCTGATCAAATCTTGCGCGGATCTGGCGGTCGAATGCGCATTCCGCCGCGAATCGGGCGTAATCGGTCACGACGAGGACAACGGCAACGTGCTGCGGGCCATCGAATTCCCGCGGATCAAGGGCGGCAAGCCTTTCGATATCGATGCGCCGTGGTTTGCCTCGATGCTGTCTGAAATCGGCCAGCAGAAGGGCGGCAAGGTCGCAGTCAGCCACTAAGGCGAGGCGCGGCTGTTTGATCCGGCGGTTTCTGCGGTGCAGGGATGCACCGCAGGATCCGGCGGCTGGAGGTTGCAGATTCTGCGAACGGACGGGAAACCGCGTTGTCCGGCAAGAGTCGCCGCACCTCGAGCAGTGATTTTGTACTTCGTTGTTTTACCGCCGGCTTGGAGACGTGCTCAGAACGATCGATTTGGTGGAAAAATGACGGGGGCAGGATATTCTTTAGGGACGGTTCCATTGATTGATTAGGAAATTGCCATGGCGACGACAACATCCAGACGGTCTGTGACCGTGATCAGCCTGATAGTCCTGGGCCTGGTTTCGCTTGGCCCTCCCGCAATGGCGCAGGTGTATCGCGGCGGGGTCTCCGTTTCCCATGCGCGGGCCTCAAAGGCGGCCACTTTCTCCCCCCATAACCTCGCCCGACTGACCGATGCAATGCGGTCTCACAATGCACGGCTTCGGTTGCTTTTGGCCGATCGTGATCGCGAACTGAAATCCGTGAAGGCCAAACTGCGTCAGGTGCAGGAGCAGCAGGAAATGGCCGATACCGGCGGAATCTACCCGCTTTTTATCGCGACTCCGTAGCGCCGCTTCCCGGCCACGGCGTGAAGATTCGAACGCCACACTCCGTTCAGTCTCGGCAGCGTTTCCCAAGGGAGGGATATCGCCACTTCCGATTTTGCATCCAGCCAGCCGCGTTGGCCGCACCAAGCACCTGCCGGTACTTCGCCAAATTCCGGATGGTTCCATCCAAATCGCCATTTTAAGTTTTTCATTACCACCGAGGTGGATCGAGCATGGCCAATGCAAATCCTTGGGGGCAGACCTTGCCTACGCCACCGTCCATTCCCTGGAAGCCAGTCATTGCGGCGACGCTGATCGTAATGGGGTTCTGGACGGCTTACTACACCGTACCGGCTGAATCCGAAGGGGTGCTGCTACGATTCGGGCGGTATATCGAGAAAGTCCCGCCGGGGCTGCATTTCAAACTTCCCTTCGGCATCGACGAGGTGATCCGCGTCCCGACCCAGCGGCAATTGAAGCTGGAGTTCGGTTTTGGCTCAGGCGGCGTCACCAATCCCGATCAGACCGGGACCGCTCCCGCCAAGGAAAAGTCCATGGTGACCGGCGATCTCAATTCGGCCCTGGTGGAATGGGTGGTCCAGTACCGCATCACGGAACCGGAGACCTTTCTGTTCGACGTCCGCGACCCCGGTCAGACCCTCAGGGATCTCTCGGAATCGGTGATGCGGGAGATCATCGGCGACCGCACCGTCGATGAAATCATCACCATCGGACGCCAGGAGATCGAGGAAACGGCGCTTAGCCGCATGCAGGAGCTGTCCAAGCGCTATCACTTGGGCGTCTCCATCAACCAGGTGCAGCTGAAAAATGTCGACCCCCCGGAACCGGTGCAGCCATCCTTCAACGAGGTCAACCGCGCCCAGCAGGACCGGGAGAATGCCATCAACCTGGCCAACGGCGAATACAACAAGGCGGTACCGCGGGCGCGCGGCGAGGCCGATCAGATGATCCGCGGGGCGGAAGGTTACCGCTTCAAGCGCATCAACGAGGCAGAGGGTGATGCGGCGGCGTTCACCGCGGTGTTGGAGCAATATGTGAAAGCCCCCGAGGTGACCCGCACCCGGCTATACCTGGAAACCATGGGTGAAGTGCTGCCCCAGGTCAAGCAGGGCATCATCGTGGACGAGTCGGTGCAGCAGATTCTTCCCATGCTGCCGTTACCCACCCAGATCGGTGAGGGGGCACGCTGATGCTGAAGCATTACTTCTCCTTGACGGGCATCGCCGTCGTTCTGCTGGCCGTTTATCTGTCGGCATTCACCGTCAATCAGACCGAGCAGGTCATCATCACCCAGTTCGGCCGTCCCGTTCGCGATCCCATCACCGAGCCCGGCCTCCATTTCAAGCTGCCCTTCATCCAGCAACTGACCCGCATCGACAAGCGCTATCTGGCATGGGACGGTCCCATGGTGGAGATGTCCACCAAGGACAAGACCTACATTCAGGTGGATACCTTCGCGCGCTGGCGCATCACCGACCCCATGCAGTACTTCCTGCGGTTGCGCGACGAACGCAGTGCGCAGTCACGGCTGGAGGATATCCTCGGCAGCGAGACCCGCACCGCGGTGGCGCGTCACGAATTGATCGAGGTGGTACGCATCGACAAGGCCCGCAAGCCCAAGCAGGACGACGGGATCGCTGCATCCCTGACGGGCACGGGAGGCACTTTGGGAAGTCTCCGGCCGATCCAGTTTGGCCGTTTGGCGATCGAACAGGGCATCTTCGAGGCGGCGGCACCCAAGCTGGCGGAATATGGCATCGAATTGCTGGACATCCGGTTCAAGCGGATCAATTACAACCCGGAGGTCCTGGAGCGCATCTACCAGCGCATGATCAGCGAGCGGCTGCAGATCGCCCAGCGGTTCCGCTCGGAAGGCGAAGGCGAGGCGGCCCGAATCTCCGGACAGAAGGAGCGCGACATCAACGAAATCGAGTCGACCGCCTACAAGCAGGTCCAACAGATCCGCGGCGAAGCCGACGCCAAGGCGACCGAAGTCTATGCCAAGGCCTATGGCCAGCGCCCGGAGGCGGCCGAGTTCTACCGCTTCGTCAAGAGCATGGAAACTTACCGCAAGGTCATTGGCGGCGAAGCCACGGTCGTGCTCTCCACCAACAGCGATCTGTTCGCCCTGCTCAAGCGGATCGAGGCGAAAGCGAAACCTTGACGGTCGTCGGCTTGACGAGCGGCGGGCGGAGGCGCGCCGGAAGCCGGCGAGCGGCTTTCGGTTGCCGGCGATCGGGATCGGGCTGGTAGAATCTACCGTTTTTCACGGCCCGCCAGTCTTTTTCAACGGATGCGCAGGGCCGCCCCGATCCGTTTTGCCGCAGCCTCCCGACTTCCATGACCATACGCACCCGATTCGCCCCCAGTCCCACCGGCTACCTGCACATCGGCGGAGCCCGCACCGCCCTGTTTTCCTGGCTTTATGCCCGCAAGCATGGCGGCACCTTCATCCTGCGCATCGAGGATACCGACCTGGAGCGCTCGACCGCGGAATCGGTCAACGCCATCCTGGAAGGCATGACCTGGCTCGGCCTGGAATACGACGAGGGCCCGTTCTATCAGACCAAGCGCTTCGACCGTTACAAGGAGGTCATCCAGCAGCTGCTGGACGGCGGCCATGCCTACCGCTGCTATTGCACCAAGGAGGAGTTGGACGAGCTGCGCGCCGGGCAAATGGCCAACAAGGAAAAGCCACGCTACAACGGCCTGTGCCGCCATCGCCGCGAGCCCCGGCCGGGGGTGGAGCCGGTGATCCGGTTCCGCAACCCGGACGAGGGCGAGGTGGTCATCGACGACTGGGTGCGTGGCCGGGTGGTGATAAAGAACAGCGAACTGGACGACCTCATCATCGCCCGCTCCGACGGCTCGCCCACCTACAACCTGTCGGTGGTGGTGGACGACCTCGACATGCGGGTGACCCATGTGATCCGGGGCGACGACCACCTCAACAACACCCCACGCCAGATCAATATTCTCAAGGCGCTGGGCGCAGATTTGCCGCACTATGCCCACGTGCCGATGATTCTGGGCTCGGACGGTTCCCGATTGTCGAAGCGCCACGGCGCGGTGAGCGTGATGCAGTATCGCGACGACGGCTATCTGCCCGAGGCGGTGCTCAACTATCTGGTGCGGCTGGGCTGGTCCCACGGCGACCAGGAGCTGTTCAGTCTCGACGAGATGATCGAATTGTTCGACATCAAGGACATCAACCACTCGGCGTCGACCTTTAATCCGGACAAGCTGCTGTGGCTCAACCACCACTATCTGATGCACGGCGATCCGGCCCATGTCGCCCATCATCTGCGCTGGCACCTGGGACGACTGGGGATAGACCCTACCGAAGGCCCCGATCCGGCCGATGTGGTGATCGCCCAGCGCGAGCGCAACAAGACCCTGGTGGACATGGCAGCCAGCAGTGTCTTCTTCTACCGCGACCTCGCCGGCTATGACGAGAAGGCGGCCCAGAAGCATCTCACAGCGGCTGCCAAAGCGGGCATCGAAGCGCTAGTGGAGCGATTCCGGTCGCTGCCCGATTGGGTCAGGGCCGACATTCATGGGGCCATCGAGGCGGTCGCTCAGGAGTTGGGGCTCAAGATGGGTGCGGTGGCACAGCCGGTGCGGGTTGCTGTCACCGGAACCACCGTCTCGCCCCCCATCGACATAACCCTGGAACTGCTGGGGCGCGACCCCACCTTGGCGCGCTTGGCGGCAGCCCTGGAGTACATCGGCCGGCAATCGGCATGATGTTCCAGCCGTTGGGAGAACTCATGGCCGCAGTCCTCCCGCAGAGTCGGGCATCATTTTGGGAACATGCGGAGACGAGAGGAGGAAGTCGATGCTGTCCTGCCACCAGCTGGCGTCGACGCGGAAGAACCAGTCGTTGTGGTCGGCCTTGGGGATGAGCCGGAGTTGCCTGGTGCCGGTGAGGGATTGATACAGGTCGGTGCCAAACCGGGCCGGCACGATGCTGTCCTGCTCGGCCACCGCCACCAGCACCGGCCGGGCGAACTGCGCCAGGTTGCGGGTGCTGTCGTAGCGGTCTTGCAGGATCCAATCGACCGGCAGCCAGGGGTAGTGAAATTGGGCGGGTTTCACCAGGCTGTTCCAGGGTGTGATCAGCATCAGACCGGCGATGCTCAGCTCTGGGTCCGCCACGGCGCCCGCCACGCCCCCGGCGCCGAGCGATTCGCCCAGCGCCAGCAATGGCCCCGGAAAGTCATGGCCGGCCTGGGCCAAGGTGCGGCGGGCGTCGGCCACCAGGCTTTCCTCGTCGATGCGACCGGGGCGGGGGCCGTAGCCTGGATATTCCGCCAGGATCACCCGCAAGCCTAGCGGGGCCAGGGCGGCGGCGTAGTAATCCCGCTCTCCGGCATGGCCGGCGTTTCCGTGAAACACCACCGCCGTGGCTTTGGCGGTCTGCTCCGGTTCCGCCAGATAGCCGCGCAGTTCGCCGTACTTGACCCAGGGGGTGAATCCCTCCGGTGTCGCAGGGTCCTGGGTGGTCGTGGGAAAGTACAGCAATTGCCGCTGAAACACGGCGCAGCCAGCCAGCAGCACGGCATATCCGGCAACGAGGTAGAGGGCGATCTTGCTCAATAGGGCCATGCCCGCTCCCAATGTTCAATGTTCGGCATCAAATCCCCCGTGGATCAACCGGGTGGAGTTGGCTCTGCACGAAAAACTCTCGTTTTCCACCGAAGCCACCCTATAATGCGCGCTCGTTTTGTGCGCCCCGGCCGGCGCGCCAATCATTTGAAACCTTAAAACGAAACAAGCTCATGGTTCAAATCGGCATCGTGATGGGCAGCCACAGTGACTGGGAGGTCATGCGGCACGCCGCCCTGCAGTTGAAGGATCTGGATGTCGCCTACGAGGCTCGCATCGTTTCCGCCCACCGCACCCCGGACTTGCTGTTCGATTATGCGCAGACTGCCGAGCAGCGCGGATTGCGTTGCATCATCGCGGGTGCCGGCGGCGCCGCCCACCTGCCGGGCATGCTGGCCGCCAAGACCCTGGTGCCGGTATTGGGCGTGCCTGTGCCGTCGAAGTACCTCAAAGGCCACGATTCCTTGTACTCCATCGTGCAGATGCCCAAAGGCATCCCGGTGGCGACCTTTGCTATCGGCGAGGCCGGCGCCGCCAATGCCGCCCTGTTCGCAGCCGCCATGCTGGCCGGCAACGACGAGGGCCTGAACCGCCGCCTGGCCGACTTCCGCCGCCGCCAGACCGAGGCGGTGCTGGCCATGACCCTGCCGGAGGTGGACGCATGAACCGCCACATCCTGCCCAACGCCATGCTCGGAATTCTTGGCGGCGGCCAACTGGGCCGCATGTTCACGCTATCCGCCAAGGCCATGGGCTACCGGGTCACCGTGCTCGATCCCGATCCGGACAGCCCTGCCGGCAGTCTGGCGGACGTCCATCTGCAGGCGGCCTACGACGATCCGGCGGCGCTGCAAACCCTGGCCGAGACCTGTGCCGCGGTCACCACCGAATTCGAGAATGTCCCAGCCGATTCCATGCGCTTTCTGGAGCGGCACATCCGGGTGAGTCCTTCCGCGGAGTGCGTGGCTATCGCCCAGGACCGCATCCGGGAGAAACGCTTCGTGCGCGAAGCGGGCCTGCAAACCGCGCCATTCCTGGCGGTGGAGATCGAATCCGACATGGACGGCGATCTGTCCGAATTTCTGCCTGGCATCCTCAAGATTTCCCGCTTGGGCTACGACGGCAAGGGCCAGGTGCATGTCGCCGACGCCCAGGCTGCCAAGGCGGCCTTCCGACAGATGGGCGGCAAGCCCTGTGTGCTGGAAAAGGCGTTGGATCTGAAACTGGAGCTTTCGGTCGTCGTGACTCGCATTGAATCGGGCGAGGCGGTCTGCTTCCCGGCCGCGGAAAATCAACACGAGTCGGGCATCCTGGACGTCAGCATCGTCCCGGCCCGGGTCAGTGCGGACGTTTCCGAACGGGCGCGGCGCAAGACCCTGGCGCTGGCGGAAAAGCTCGATTATATCGGCGTGCTGGCAGTGGAATTCTTTCTGTTGAAGGACGACGATCTGGTGGTCAACGAGATCGCTCCGCGGCCGCACAACAGTGGCCACTATACCCTGGACGCCACCCTGTTCAGCCAGTTCGATCAGCAGGTACGGTCGATGTGCGGATTGCCGCCGGGCGGCACCCGGCTGTTGAGCCCGGCGGTGATGGTGAACCTGCTGGGGGACATCTGGCGCGAAGACGAGCCGGCCTGGGACAAGCTGTTGAGCGAGCCCAACGTCCATCTGCATCTGTACGGCAAGAAATCCGCACGGATTGGCCGCAAGATGGGCCATTACAACGTGCTGGCCAGCAATCCCGATGCCGCACTGGCCCAGGCCTTGGCGCTCAAGCAGGAATTGCTGAAGCCATAGCCGTAGGGTCGGTTAGCCGTGCGTCGGAAGGCCCCGGCTGGCTGCCGACGGCGCTTGCCCACGCCGTAACCCACCGCTCCCGCTACCCGTCCCACGCTCGCTCCGGGAATCAGAGGCGCGTCAACTGGGCCGCCGCGGTCAGCAGCTGTTCCGCCCGGAACGGCTTGACTCCCAATCCTTAGCTTCGCGCCGATCTTCTTGCTTCATCGCCTCGTGGCGTTCCGTGGTCAGCAGGATGACCGGAATAAGGCGGTGGCAGGATCGGCGGATTTCCGTGTTCCTCAGCCGGCTTCGGGGGAGGTTATCGGTTACACTTCAGGCGGTCGTCCGGCGGCAGCCGGGCTTATAACAAGAACATGAGACCTTCGTCCGATCCCATGCATACCATTCGCTCCTGGCTGACCGATTGGGTCGGCCGCATCCTGCCCAATTCCCAGGCGGTTTCCTTCGCGCTGCTGTTGGTGGTCGGATGTGTGGCGGTGGTCAGTCTGGGCCGCATCCTGATGCCGGTGTTCGCCGCCGGCATCATCGCCTATTTGCTGGAGGCGCTGGTGGTCATGGGCATGCGCCGCAAGCTTCCCCGGCTGATATCGGTGATCGTGGTCTACATCTTTTTCCTGACCCTGCTGGTCATCATCATCGTGGGCCTGTTGCCGCTGCTGTACAAGCAGACCGAGCAACTGATCGGGCAGATTCCGGCCATGGTTAACAGTGGCCAGTCCCTGGTGATGCAGTTGCCGGAGAAATATCCCCACTTCATCACCCAGGACCAGATCAACGAAATCATGGGCTCGGTACGCCAGGAACTGGTGACCTCGGGCCAAACCATGCTGGGTTATTCCTACGCGTCCATCGTCAGCGTCATCACCCTGACCATCTACCTGGTGCTGGTACCGCTGCTGGTGTTCTTCTTCATGAAGGACAAGGACCAGATCATGGATTGGGTTTCCCAGTACCTGCCCAAGGACAGCAATCTGTCGAGCCGGGTGTGGAGGGAGGTCGACGCCCAGATCGGCAACTACGTGCGCGGCAAGTTCTTCGAGATCGGCGTGCTGCTGGTGGCCAGCTACGTCACCTTCAGCGTCATGAGCCTCAACTACTCCCTGCTGCTGGCGGTGCTGATGGGGCTGTCGGTCATCATCCCGTATGTGGGCGCCACCCTGGTGACGTTTCCGGTGATGATCGTGGCCTTCTTCCAGTGGGGGGTATCGGACGACTTCTGGTACCTGATGTTGGCCTACGGCATCATCCAGGCCCTCGACGGTGTGGTGCTGGTTCCCTTGCTGTTCTCCGAGGTGGTCAACCTGCATCCGGTGGGGATCATGGTCGCCATCCTGTTCTTCGGCGGCATCTGGGGGTTCTGGGGCGTGTTCTTCGCCATTCCCCTGGCGACCCTGGTGCAGGCTGTCCTGACCGCCTGGCCACGTTTGGGCGAGGCCGATGGCGACATCGAACCCGTCCGCTGACCCGGCAGAGTCCGATCATCCTGCTCCGGCCCAACGCCGCGGTCGTCGCCGAATCCGGCCAAGAGTCGAGAGAAGCGGGGATTGATTCGGCGTAGTTTGCCGGGACGCACCGCCGAGTAGTCCAGGACGGATCGATTCATCCCTCCCCAACTCAGAGTCGAAACCATGCAACCCGAGCCCATCGTCATTCTCTATCTGCACGGCTGGCAGTCGGTGCCGGGCGGGGTCAAGCCCAGCCATCTGCGCCAGCAGGGAGCCCAGGTGATCGAGCCGGCCTTGCCCGCCGATGAATTCGAGGCATCGATCGCCATCGCGGAGGCCGCCCGGCGGGATCAGCCGCCCCACCTCATCGTCGGTTCCAGCCGCGGCGGCGCCGTGGCGATGAACATGGACAGCGGCGACCTGCCCTTGATCTTGCTGGCGCCCGCCTGGAAGCGCTGGGGCAGCGTCGACCAGGTCAAGCCGGGCACCCGAATTCTCCATTCCGAGGCCGATGAGGTCATTGCATTTGAGGATTCCCAGGAACTGTCGGCCCGCAGCGGCTTGGCGGCCAGTGCCTTGATCCGTACCGGGGAGGAACATCGGCTGGCCGACCCAGCCTCCCTGGACCGATTGTGGCAGACGGTGTTGGCGACGTTCCATGGAGTTTGACGGCGACCTGCTGGAAGGCCGGCTGATCCGCCGCTATCAGCGTTTTCTGGCCGATGTGGAACTGGCAGACGGCAGCACGGTTACCGCGCATACTCCCAATACCGGCTCCATGATGGGCTGCTGCACGCCGGGCAGCCGGGTTTGGCTGAGGGACAGCGGCAATCCGGCGCGCAAGTATCGCCACAGCTGGGAACTGGTCGAAGCCGGCGAAAACGTGCTGGTCGGCATCAACACCGTCTGGGCCAATCGGCTGGCGCAGGAGGCGATCGAGCAAGGATCGATCGAGGAGCTTCAGGGCTACTCAAGGATTCGCCGCGAGATACGCTACGGCGAGGAGAACAGTCGCATCGACCTGCGGTTGGAAGGTCCGGCCGGCTGTTGCTATGTGGAGGTCAAGAACGTCACCCTGGTGGATCGCGGAACCGCATTGTTTCCCGACGCCGTCAGCCGTCGAGGCACCAAGCACCTGCGCGAATTGGCGACAGTGGTTCGTTCGGGCGATCGCGCCGTGATTTTTTACTGCGTCCAACGCGGCGATGCTGCCGCGGTGCGCCCGGCCGATGCCATCGACCCGGTTTACGGGCGCAGCCTGCGGGAAGCCGTGGCGGCGGGAGTGGAGCCGCTGGCGTATCGTGCCCATGTCAGCTTGGACGGCATTCGGCTGGAAACCGCCTTGCCGGTGGTATTGGCCTGATGGAGGGCTAGGCGGCCTCGAGGGTCGATCGTAGCGTCACCGCTTTCAGGTCGCGGGCCGCAGCGGCCGCCAAGAGGCGGGGTAGGGCTTCGGTGATGACGGGCTTGCCGTTTGCGGTGCGGGCGGCATTGCCGTCGTGGAGCAGGAGGATGTCGCCCGCCGCGAGCCGGTCGAGCAATCGCGCGGCGACGGCATCCGCATCCCTGCTGCGGGCGTCGAATCCGCGTCGGGTCCAACTCGCCAGACGCAGTCCGAGCCGCTGCAGAGCCGGTTCCAGCAGCGGATTGCGCAATCCGGCGGGGGCTCGAAAAAACAGCGGGCGGATTCCGGTGATCCCGGTCAGGGTTCCCTGCGCGGCCTCCAATTCCCGCACAAAGCCTCGGTATCCCAGAAACGCAAAATGGTGCCGGTGGCCTTGGCTATGGTTCTCCACGGCATGACCGCGTTCCGCGATGGCGCGGCACAACGCCGGATGGCGCAGCGCGCGCTCGCCAATACAGAAGAACGTCGCTTTGGCCTGATAGCGGTCCAGGATGTCCAGCACCACCGGGGTCACTTCGGGATCCGGACCGTCGTCGATGGTTACGGCAATTTCATTCCTGGCCGCCGCCGGCGCCGGCAATCGCGTCCAATTGGGGCCCAACAGGCTGCTGCGGGGCCACAGGCCGGCCGTCGTCAGCGCGGCCTGATCGATGGCGACGGCTGTCACCGCCCACAGCCACCACTCCGGTTGCAGGGCTGCCGCAATCACGGCGCCGGCATGCAGCAGCAGCGAAGCCCGAATGAAGGGCGACGGTTGCCAGCGGGCGTACTCGGCAGCGACGTTCATGAGGTGCGAACGCTGAACGGGCCGGCACCGGCCGAACCGCGCAAGCGGCGAGAGCGATGCTGCCGCAACGTGCTTCGCCCCCGCCCGATCGGATTATTTGCGCTTGGAGCTGCGCTTCTTGGCGGGAGCCGGCGCCGGTTCGGCCGGGGGTAGGGCGTTGACGCAACTGTTGCTGCAGAGCGCTTCCTGGAATCCGGAATCGGCCGCCACCGACATGATTGCCCGGTCCAGGGCATGGTCCACCAGCGCCCGGTA
>VEPB01000559.1 GCA_012026715.1 Methylococcaceae bacterium
ACCGATTCGCCCGCCGACGGCTACGCCGCCTGCTGCATCGTTCACGACATCGCCTATTGGTGCGGCGGCAGCGCGGAGGATCGGATGGATGCGGACCAGGCGCTGGAACGCTGGCTGGACGAGAATGGCTCGGGGCTGGCGGGCGTGTATTACTTCGGGACGCGGGTGGGCGGCATGCCCTGGCTGCCGACGCCGTGGCGCTGGGGTTATGGTTGGGAATGGCCCAAGGGCTATGAATTTTCGGCGCCGCACCAGTCCGTCAGCCGGATCGTCGAGGCGCTCGGAGCCCGGCAGCTGATCGAACAACAGCTCGGCTCCCCGGTCGGCCGGCGCTAATGTAGGTTGGGTTGGCATCTCTTCGTCAACCCAACATCACACCGCCAATTTGTTGGGTTGCGATGAAAGGTCGCGATTAAAGCGATTGGAGCCGCAACCCAACCTACATGGATCCCGCAGGAGAGGGACTTGCCGGAGTCGCTTCCCGCACCTGCGTTTGGTAAGGTGGGGCGGCGCTCTCATTTGGAGCCGTTCTGTATCGGCAAGGAGATACCCATGGCAACTTCGGCATCAGACGCTCCCGGGCTCCGGCTGGTCTATGATGACTGGCTGGCTGGTGGCGTAACCGGCTTGATCTTCTTCGGGCTGATTTCCACGGTGGTGACGCTGTGGTATCTGTGGCGGGAGGACACGACCTACCACCAGAAGAAACTCCTGCTGGTGGCGTGGGGGGTGATTCCGCCGACCTGGTTCCTGGTCGAATACTTTTTCCTTTTCCTGCCCTTCGGCGTCAAGGATTCCTTCGGTTTTTTCCAGTATGGGCAAAATGTTGCCTCCAAGCTTTGGGCGGCGGTGTTCGCCCTGATCTCCATCGCCCTGTATACCGACAAGGGCAAATCGGAAGCAAAATCCGGCGGCAAGGCACCGGAAGCGGACAACGGAGGCGACGCGTCGTCGTCATGACCCTTAGCTGCGGCCGGTTTGCCAGCGCCGACGGACTGTCGCTGCACTATTGCGTTCGGTTGGGCGGAGGCGGCAGGCCGGCGCTAGTGTTCGTGCATGGGGTCGGCGAGCACATCGGCCGCTATCCAGCCGCGTTCGATTGGTTTGCCGGCCGCGGTTACGACTGTTTCGGCTTCGATCAGCGCGGCTTTGGCCGGTCGGAAGGCCGGCGCGGCCACGTGTCGGATTTTTCCCATTACGTGGCCGACCTGGCCGGATTCATCGATCAAATCGTGCTGCCCAGCCGGCCGGGGCCCATCCTGCTGTTCGGCCACAGCATGGGCAGCATCGTGGCGCTCTCCGCCGCCCTGCGGGGCACGCCGAAGCTGGCCGGGTTGCTGATCTTCTCCTGTCCCATCCAGCTGGCTCAGCGGTCCGGGCGGATTGGTCGAGTGTTGGCCGACCGCGTCTGTCGATGGGTTCCGGAATTGCGGTTGCCCAACCTCATCGGCGCCGAAGCGCTGTCCAACGACCCGCAAGCGATCCAGGCGTTCCGAGCCGATCCGCTGGTGTACGGCAAAGTCTCCATCGGCTGGCTGCATCAGTTCGGCTTGGCTTGCGAGGCGATACGCCGGGACGCTGCCGCCATTGTCACGCCGGCGTTGTTCGCTCATGG
>VEPB01000164.1 GCA_012026715.1 Methylococcaceae bacterium
AGATCGGTCTTCACAGTTTGCCCGTCCTCCGTGATCTTGACGCCTTCCATGCCGTCCCGGTCGAAGCCATTGGTGATGAAATCCCATTTCAGGACCCCCTTCAGAGTCGGCTTGGGATCGCCTTCCGCCGACTCATCCGGGGGATTGGCCACGGCGACGTTCTTCCATTGGTTATAGAAGTGGGTTTCGTTGTAGCTGATATCCACGAACTTGTTCTTTTTCTGCGGCACGCTCCAGACCGAGACGCCCGGATGCAATGCCGCCTTCTTGGTCGCGTCCGTGGATGTCGCCTCGGCCTTGATGGTGACCGGCTTGCCCTTCCTGAGCTTCATATAGCCCCAGGCGGAATGGTGGGTCCATCCCTTGAGCCCCATGCCCAGGTTGTAATAGGCGTCCGGCTTGACGGTGAGGTCTTGGCTGGCATTGGCGGCGTCGAACAGTTTCATTTGCGCCGGTTTGGTTGCCGCTCCGGCGCTTCCGGCGGTGGCGAGGATGGCCACAGCCAATGCAGTGGTGGTTGGGACGATTCGATCGATGAACTTCATGATTGACTCCGACGGTAAATTACAAGTTGACATGGTTTTCTTTGGCTCCTAGCCGGTGTGGGCGCCCCGGACATCAGTGCGGAGGACCGTAATACCCTTCCTATTCCATAATTTTCCTCCGTGAATTCAATGAAATGAGCTTCCATAAATTGACGAATTCTCGTGTGAAGGGGGCGGGAGAGGATAATCCGGCCCTTCAAAATTCCACGTTCACAGCCACGAATACCGATCTTCCCATGGCCGGTACCGCCGGCAGTTTGGCCGGGCTGTAGGTATGAGGCGGTACGGTTTGGGCGATATACACGCCGCCCAACGGATGGAAATAAGCCTTGTCGAACAGATTATCGACGCCCACGTCCAGCTTGAATTTCTGGTATTGGTAACTGGTGCGCAGATTGACCAGCACATAACCCGGCGTCTGGGGTTCGCCGTAGGTTTTCGCAACGGCGGTCTTGCGGCTGACCAGGTCCACGCCGAGATAATTGGAAAACTTGCCCCAGCCGGTCTCCAGTTCGTTTTCCAAGGCGAAGGTTCCGTGCAAGGGCATCATGTGATAGAGATTCACCTTGTTGGGCGCCTTCAATCCCTCGATGGGCCAGCCCTGGGCACTGCAGATGGCCTGGCCGTCTTCCGGCGCATAGGGGCAGGGGCGGCCGCGGCCGCCATCCTCGCCAACGCCCCGCACGTAGGCGGCCTTCGCGCGTACCGCAAAGCTACCCGCCGGGGATTGGGGCAAGAACAGATAACGGCCCGACGCGTCGGCCCCGTAAAGATCCGCTTGCGGCAGATTGACGAAATACATGCCGCGGAAGCCGCCGCGGTCGATGCTGTCGGCGCGGCCCCAGATGTAGTCGACGATATGGGTGTAATAAGGCGAGAGGCTCACCGACCAGATTTTCTGTTCGGCATCGTGCCAGTTGGCGGAAAAGGAAAAGTTGTAGGCCGTCTCGGGTTTCAGGTTCAAATTGCCTTGATAGCCGTTGCCGTCGCCGGCCCAGCCGACCATGGACTTGTCGGTGCCGCCATTCCAGGCATAGCGTTCGTAGACATTGGGCGAGCGGACCTTGCGGGCGAAGCCCAGTTCGTAGCGGCTGTAGTCGTCGGGGGTATAGCTGGTGAGGGCGGTCACGTCGAAGTTGACGTCAGTGCGGGCGTGTTCGACCGCGTTGAACGGAACGATGCCGACGCGGGAATAATCGACGCCAGGGATGATGTTGGCCCAGAACTCGTCCATGACCCCCGTGGAGTAACCATGGACCGTTCCCGTATCCATCCAGACCGTGTCGTTACGCAGCCCCAGCAAAGTTACCCATTGGGAGTTCCAGTTGGTCTGCAATTCGGCAAAGGTGCCCATCCGATTCCGCTCGGCGTTTCGGAGGTTGATGTAGTCCTGCTCGTGGGAGCCGTCGGCCGGCCACCAGTCGTCCAGGGTCTGCCGGAAGAATTCGTTGCCGATATGGAGGGTGTGGAGGTCGCTTAGATAGATATGGCTCCGCAACCGGTAGCCCAGGTCGGTGCCGTCGGTCTTCATGAGCATGGACCCGCCCCGTTCCGGCATCATGTCCATGGTGTGCCAGGTCTGATGAAAATAGAACTTGCCATCCATGGACCCCCAGTCGTAGGCGTTTTCGAAGTTGAGGCCGCCCAGGACCGAGTCATTGCGGACCATGTCCATGCGCTGGTTGGGAAAGCCTTGATAGGGCAGGTGCTGGCCGGCAACGTCCGCCGCCCAGTAGCCGCGATCCAGCTTGGAGGACAGCTTGAAGTTATGGTTGGTGCTCAAGAAGCCGGAGGGGATGACTTCCGACCCGTTATTGCCGGCGAAGTAGCTGCGCGCCTTGCTGAACGAGCCGTTGTAGTCCAGCCGCCAGTTCTCGCTGGCAATGGCGGTGCCGGCGTTGATGCCGAAATTGTCGTTGACGCTGCGATAGAAGCCACCGAGACGGCCGGAAAAAAGGGTGGGTTGCTCGGGCGTGGCGAAAGCCGGCGGCAGCGGGTCCACGCTGATGGTTCCGCCGATGGAATCGCCGCCCTGGCTCACCGGCGTGATGCCGGCCATGACCGTGGCCTTGCCAACCGCGGCCGGGGCCATGTAGGACAACGCCGGGTTCATGTGGTTGGCGCAGGCCGACGACAAGTTCATGCCGTTGACGACCACGTTGACCCGGTCGTCGGCCATGCCGTGCACCACCGGCAGGCTGGATACGCCGCCGCCGGTGCTCAGGCTGACGCCGGGAATGTCCTTGAACATGGCCGCGGTGTCGCTGCTGCGCGCCTGCTCGGAGGCCAGTCCGGCTGCATCCAGGGTGTTGCCGCTCAAGGTTTCGGTGATGGCTTGGCCGGTGATGGTGATTTCATCGAGTTCGACCACCTCTTCCTCGGCACGGACTTGGGAAAATGCCGCGAGTAAGGCAAGCGATGCCGGAGCAAGCGCGGCCCGCCGGCGTCGCATCCCTGTCCGTGGGGCGCCGCTGACTTCCTGGAAGCTCTGCACGCTGCTCTACACCTCGCATAGTGAGGTCGGGTCGCCCATGATCGCCGGGGACCAAACCGGGTTGTGCAATTCGTGACGGCCTGGAGCGAAAGCCCACAGCTACATCCGTTGAATGACGTGATCTGTTTTTATAGCAGGGTTCGTACCAACGTGACCGGACGCCTTATGGCCTTGTTTTGACAGGATTATGGCTGGAGAACGTCAGCAGCCAGATCGCGCTGTGTGTGAAATCACAGAAGCGTTGACTAATAGACCGTGGTCTGGAACTCCGTCAGCTTCGGTGACGGCTCAGAAAACATTGTTAAAGCAGATATATGACGAGGCAGACTAGGTTGGTTGGCTGGCTGTGGGAAATGACTCGCTGGGTGTGTGAAATGCCTCAGTGGCTATCGCTCGACACTTGCCGTCTCCGGCCGAGGAGCCGCCAGGACCTAGGGAAAACGCGGCCTGATCCGGCTATGGCTCTGACCGGCCGAGGAATTCCGCGAAAGTCTACGGCGGCTTCAACACCCTGTATTTCGGTCTGAAATTTGCTTTAATTCCCCCTACATTCAGTTCCGTAGATTCCCGCGTCACTCGTAGACCCAATGAAAACAGAACTCTCCATTACGGCCGCTCTGTGGGCGTTCGCAGCCGCTCCCGCGCCGGGCGCGGAAACACTTTCCGCGGCCATAGATAACCAGGTGGAGGCCAACAAGGCCGCCGCCGCAGCGCAGCAGGTGATCGACGCCGCCGGTGAACAGACCCGGCGCATGCTCGATGAATACCGCGAAAGCCTGCGCCAGACCGAAACCCTCAACGCCTACAATGCCCACCTCCGACAATTGGTTGCGACCCAGGAAACCCAGAAGCAGTCCCTGGAGAAACAGTTCGGGGAGATTGAAGGCACCCGGCGTGGGGTGGTTCCCTTGATGTTGCGCATGACGGAAGCGTTGGATCGCTTCGTTCAACTGGACCGTCCCTTCCTCGCGGATGCACGGAAACAGCGCATGAAAGAACTCAACGCCTTGATGGGAAAGGCGGACATGCCCGACGCGGAGAAATTCCGCGAACTGCTGGATGCCTATAAGGTGGAAAACGAATACGGCAAGACCATCGAAACCTACCAGGCGGATATCCAGACGGACGGGAAGGCACGGACCGTCGATTTCCTCAGAATCGGCCGGGTGGCCTTGCTCTATCAGTCCCTGGACGGGCGAGAGTCGGGACTGTGGAACGGCAATACCCGGAAGTGGCAGGCACTGCCGGGGAATTACAACGACGCCATCCGCAAGGGGCTGGCAGTGGCGCGCAAAGAGGTGCCGCCGGAATTGCTGACCATCGCGGTGGATCCGCCGGAGGCCGGCCGATGAGCAGGCTAGGATGGGGGATATTGCTGACTGGGTGGATGGGCATCGCCAGCGCCGGCAGCCTGGACGAACTGCTGCATCAGATCGAGGATTCGCGGGTTCATGAAAGCCAGGTCGACGAAGAGCGCAAAGCCCGTTTCCTGGCTGACAAGAGCCAGCAGCAGAAACTGCTGAACGAAACCAAGGCGGCGCTCGCCAAGGCAGAGGCGGAAAGCAAGGCGCTGCGCGAGCAGTTCGCCGCCAATGAAACCAGGATCAAGGACCTTGGCGGACAAATCAGGACCGCCAGCGGTGACCTGGACGCGCTATTCGCCGCGGTGCGGCAGTTTGCCGCCAGCTTCCGGTCGGACCTGGAAGGATCTTTGGTGTCGTCGCAGTTTCCGGACCGGGCGCAATCCCTGGAATCTTTGGTGACCGGCATGGCGGTTCCCAGTATTCCCGAGATGGAAAAACTTTGGATCAGCGTGCTGCAGGAGATGACCGAATCCGGCAAGGTTGCCCGCTTCAAGGCGGAGATCACCGATGCGGCCGGAGCTCGCAAGACGGCCGAGGTCTACCGCATCGGCGCCTTCACGGCGATCGCCGACGACCGCTATCTGCGGTTTACGCCGGCGAACGGCCAACTCATGGAATTGCCGCGCCAACCCGACCGGGAATTCCTGGCGATGGCGAAGGCACTGAAAGCCGCCAATGGCGAACCGGTCAAACTCGCCATCGACCCATCCCGCGGCACCGTGCTGGAACAACTCCAATTGACATCGGCGGCGGTGTCCTGGCTGCCGAAGAATCTGCAGTCGCTGCTGGCGACCAGCGTCGACGTTGCGGTGATCGGCTTGCTGTTCGTGGCCAGCATCTGGGCGTTTGCGGTGGCTTTCGAGCGCTGGCTTTATTTTCGCAAGGTCGACGTCCGCGTCTTTCCCAGCAAGGTGGCATTGGAAACGGAGCTTACCCGGCACATGATGGTGATCGGTACGGTGGCGGCCAATGCGCCGTTTGTCGGCCTGCTGGGGACCGTGCTGGGGATCATGCTGACCTTCCACAAAATGGGCATGGGCAAGACCATGGATGTCCACAGCATCATGATCGGCCTCAGCGTCGCCCTCAAGGCCACCGCCATGGGACTGCTGGTGGCCATCCCCTGTGTGGTGCTGAACAACATACTGCGCCGCCGCATTCGGGAACTGACCACAGCTTTCGAGGTGAGCCATGGATCGTGATTTCGACGAGATCAATGTCATTCCGCTGGTCGACGTCATGCTGGTGCTGCTGGTGATCGTGCTCACCACGGCATCCTTCGTGGTCACCGGGGAAATCCCGGTGGATCTGGCCGAAGCCAAGCAGACCGAACAGCCCAGCGACGAAATCCCGCTGATGATGAGCCTGAAAGCCGACGGCAGCCTATATCTGGGCAAGACGCCGATCACCGTGGACAACTTGGAGACGGTGTTGAGCCCTTATCCCAAGGCCAAGCAGATCGTGTTGAGCGCCGACCGCGCCATCGTGCTGGAAAAGTTCGTGCAGGTGGTGGACGAGATCAAGCGGGTCGGATTTCCCCACGTCAGTCTGGAAGTCGAACGTTCCGACCCCGGCGCATGACGTTCCAAGACCGCTACACCCAGGGATGGGGGCTGTCGCTGCTGGTTCACGCGGCATGTGCCGGCATTGCCGCCTGGTTATGGTTTCGTCCGGTGGAAGCGCCCAAGGAAGAACCAAGCTTGCGCTGGGAGGTGAGCATGTTTGGCTCCCCACCCAAGCCGAAACCCCCGGCAGTGGAGCAGCGTCCCCTGCAGCAGCCGGAAGTGGCGGCCGAACCTCCGGTCGAATCCTTGACTCCGGCCCAATCCTTATCGGATCGGACGTCGGCGGCGCCCGCCTTCGACATGCCCAAGGCGGTGTTTTCCGGAGGCGGGGCCACCCTGATCGGGGTTCCGGCGCCAGGTACGTCCATGATGTGGCCGGCGGGACCCGGAGGAACGGGGCCGGCAGGCCTGGGTTCGGTAGGCGAGCGGTCGCTGGCAGCGCCGGATATGGGCCTCGCTAACACCCCCCTGGTGCGCGTGGATCCGGAATTGCCCATGGAAGCCCGCCGCAAGAAGATCAGCGGCTGGG
>VEPB01000121.1 GCA_012026715.1 Methylococcaceae bacterium
GGCTGGGCGCTACAGATCGCCAACGGCGTGGAGCGGGTCCGTGCTTCCCTGGTGAGGATGTATCGGCTGGCCCAGGGCGGCACGGCGGTGGGCACCGGCATCAACGCCCATCCCCGGTTCGCCGGCAAGATCGCCGAGGGCTTGGCCGATGCCACCGGCCTGCCGTTCCAGCCCAACGCCTCGTTCTTCGAAAGCCTGAGCTGCCAGGACGCGGCGGTGGAACTGTCGGGCCAGTTGAAGACGGTGGCGGTCAGCCTGATGAAGATCGCCAACGACCTGCGCTGGATGAACTCCGGCCCCCTGGCGGGCCTGGGGGAGATCGAGCTGCCGGCGCTGCAGCCCGGCTCCAGCATCATGCCCGGCAAGGTCAACCCGGTGATCCCTGAGGCGGTGTGCATGGTGGCGGCGCAGGTGATCGGCAACGATGCCACCATCACCGTGGCCGGCCAGTCCGGTTCGTTCCAGCTCAACGTGATGCTGCCGGTCATCGCCCACAACCTGCTGCAGAGCATCCAACTGCTGGCCAACGTCTCCCGGCTGCTGGCCGACAAGGCCATCGCCGACTTCACGGTGCGTGGCGACAATCTGAACCGGGCGCTGGCGCTCAATCCCATCCTGGTGACCGCCCTCAACCCCATCATCGGCTATCTGAAAGCGGCGGAGATCGCCAAGACCGCTTACAAGACCCAACGCCCCGTGCTCGACGTCGCCCTGGAGATGACCGAACTGAGCCGAAGCGAACTGGAACGCTTGCTGGACCCGGCCGCTCTAACCCGGGGCGGCATCCAGCAGTAGTCGCAGCGTATAAACCATCTCCACTAAGGCCATGCTGTCGATTCGTTCCATCGCCTGCTCGCTGATCGCCGTCCTGGCTGTCCCGGTGATGGCGGACCCGCCCCCGGTGGCGCCGGGTTACCGCGAGCTGGGCTTTGCAGCGCCCCGACCGGGCAGCTACCGGTTGTCCGATCTTGGGCCGGCGGCGGACGGCCAGGTGACGGAACAGGGACAAGCGCCGCAGACGCTGCACCAGCTGTTGAACGATAAGCTGGTCATCCTTAGCCTGGTTTACGCCAGTTGCAGCGACGTCAACGGCTGCCCGCTGGCAACCTCCGTGTTGCACCGGCTGGCCAAGCGCATCAAGAACTTTCCCCAACTGCGGGAGCGGGTGCGGCTGATCACGCTGAGCTTCGATCCCGTCCACGACACGCCGGAGCGCATGGCCCAATACGGCCAGGGCTTTCAGGCGTCGGGCGTGGATTGGCATTTCGTGTCGGTGCCTTCGGCGGAGGCGGTACGGGAGATCGCCGCCGGCTATCAGCAGGACATCACCCCGGAACTGGACGCCGGCGGCAAGGAAACCGGCCAGATCGCCCATTTGCTGCGGGTCTTCCTCATCGACGACCGCCGGCGCATCCGCAACAGCTACACCGTTTCGGTGCTCCATGCCGATCTGCTGCTGGCGGACCTGCAGACCCTGGCCCAGACACCCGAGCCGGCTTCGGCCGGCACGGCTCCCGCGCCCGGTGACTTGCTGCGGGGAGGCGACGACAAGTCTGGCTACCAATCCGCCGATTACAGCACCCGCTCGGTTGCCGTCACCGCCCGCCAGGGCCGGGCCGCCGATCTGGCCGCGGTGGCCCGCCGCGCCTCCCTGGGCCTGCCGACCCTGCCGATTCCGAAAGACAATCCGCCCACCCGGGCCAAGATCGAGTTGGGCCGCAAGCTGTTCTACGACCGCCGGCTGTCCCTCAACAACACATTCTCCTGCGCCATGTGCCACGTGCCGGAGCAGGGCTTCGCGAGCAACGAGCAGGCCACCTCGGTGGGCATCGAGGGCCGCAGCGTGCGCCGCAATGCGCCGACGCTCTACAACGTCGCCTACCTGGAAAAGCTTTTCCACGACGGCCGCGAGTCGACCCTGGAAAACCAGGTGTGGGGACCGTTCCTGGCGGCCAACGAAATGGGCAATCCCTCGGTGGGCGCGGTGGTGGACAAGGTACGCCGCCTGCCCGATTACCGCGGCCGCTTCGAAGCCGCCTTCCGCCGTCCGGCCGCCATGGAGACCGTCGGCCAGGCCATCGCCAGCTACGAGCGCATGCTGATCGCCGCCGACTCGCCCTTCGATCGCTGGCGCTATGGCCACCAGGAACATGCGCTGAGCGCGGAGGCCAAACGGGGCTTCGATTTGTTCACCGGCAAGGCCGGGTGTGCCGCTTGCCATCGGGTGGAGGAGCGCTCCGCCTTGTTCACCGACAACGGCCTCCACAACACCGGCATCGGCTATCGCGACAGCATGGCCAAGACCCAGTCGACTCAACCCGTGCAATTGGCCCCCGGCATCAGCGTCAACCTGGACAGCGCCGCCATCGCCAGCGTCGGCCAGGCCAAGGCCGCCGACCTGGGAGCCTACGAAATCACCCAGGACCCCGCCGACCGCTGGAAATACCGCACACCGAGCCTGCGCAACATCGCCCTCACCGCCCCCTACATGCACAACGGCAGCCTGGCCACGCTGCGAGAGGTGATCGAGTTCTACAACCGCGGCGGCGAAGCCAACGAAAACCTCGATACGCTGATCCGTCCGCTGGGTTTGAACGGGGAAGAAATCGCCGACCTGGAGGCCTTTCTGCGATCCTTGACCGGCTCCAGCATCGCCGAATTGGTGTCCGATGCCTATTCGGCGCCCATTGGCGATCCGCGATAAATCTGGAAATTTCCCTGCCCCACGATCCGGCGCGGCTTTACCCGGCATCTGGGGGTCTGCTAGCTTAGGCCTTCCCCTCTCTTTCTACCCACTGAAACGCCAATGAACAAGACCCCCTTAGCCTTGCTGCTCGCCCTGGCCGTAGTCGCTCCCCCATTGGCCGCCGAGACCCAGATGTCGGCACCCGCCCCCAACGGCATGACCGTGCCGGTGGGCTGGCAGAACTGGCGGCTGATCGCCGTGTCACAGCGCAGCGACGGCGACACCCTGCGCGGCATCCTCGGCAACACCGTCGCCATCGACGCGGCCCGTTCCGGCAAGACCAATCCCTGGCCGGACGGCGCCATCCTCGTCAAGATCAACTGGAAGCAGAAGGTCAGCGAAACCTTCCCCGCCGCCACCGTGCCGGATCACCTGATTCACGTGGATTTCATGCAGAAGGACAGCCAGAAATTCGCCGCCACCGGCGGCTGGGGCTTCGCCCGCTGGCTGGGGTTGGAGCAGAAGGTCTACGACAAGGGCGACGTGGCCCAGGAGTGCCTGGGTTGCCACGGCATGGTGAAGAACCAGGACTACGTGTTCACCCATCCAGCACCGATGCCTTGACTTGCATGATGTCCTAAGGGAGCCGCTGAATGATCCAGCGGCTCCCGCGGTGCAGGGAGGACGGACGCTCGACGTTAACC
>VEPB01000352.1 GCA_012026715.1 Methylococcaceae bacterium
GTGGCTGCTACTGTCCATCGTCCAGTTTCTGGCCCATCTGTTCACCGGCCGGCCGACCGCGGTTGGAATCCGCTGGGGTCAGGGCTTGGCCGGCTGGGTGCAGCGCGCCATGTTGTTCATGACCTACGCCACCGAGGTCATGCCCTTCCCCTTCACCGCCCTCGGACCCGATGCGGATTAGGCTAATGGGTCGGACGGTGGTCGGGGCCGGCTGTTTGCCTCCGTCCGGGGGGCGGACTTAACCGGCGACCCGGCGGCCCATGGATGTCCCGCTGCCGCAGCGCAAGATCATCCATGTGGATATGGATGCTTTTTATGCCGCCGTGGAACAGCGCGATTTTCCCCAATACCGGGGGCTGCCGGTGGTGGTGGGAGGCGCTCCCGATTCCCGCGGGGTGGTCTCCACCGCCAGTTACGAAGCGCGCCGTTTCGGAATCCGTTCCGCCATGCCGGCGGCCCACGCCTACCGGCTGTGCCCCGAGGCGGTTTTCCTGCGGCCGAGGTTCGAGGCCTATCGCGAAGCCTCCCGCCAGGTTCGCGAGATTTTGCTGCGGTACACTGGCTTGGTGGAGTTCCTGTCCCTCGACGAGGCGTTTCTCGACGTCAGCGGCTGCTCCCAATTCCAGGGCTCGGCGACCCTGATCGCCCAGGACATCAAGCAACGTGTCAGGGAAATCACCGGGCTCACGGTCTCCGCGGGGGTTTCCTACAACAAGTTCCTGGCCAAGATCGCATCCGACCTGGAAAAGCCCGACGGGCTCTGCCTCATCACGCCCAAGCAGGCGCCAGGGTTCATCGAGAAGCTGCCGATCGGCCGATTCCACGGGGTCGGCAAGGCTACCGAAGCGCGCATGGCCGCTCTCGGCATCGCCACCGGGGGCGATCTCCGGGCGTGGGATCGGGATCAGTTGGTCCGCCGGTTCGGCAAGGCCGGCCACGGCTATTACCTGATGGCGCGGGGCATCGACGAGCGGCCCGTGGTGGCCGACCGCGCCCGCAAGTCGCTGGGGGCCGAGTTGACCTTCGCCAGCGACTCCACGGATTTGGCGCGGCTGTTGGCGCAACTGCGGGAACTGGCCGAGCAGGTGCTGGCGGAGTTGGGCGCGAAGGGTTTGCAGGCCAGGACGCTGACGGTGAAGATCAAATACGGCGACTTCACCTCTATCGGCCGCAGCAAGACCATGCGCCGGGCGTTCGGCTCCGGCGCCGAGTTGTTGCCCCATCTCGACGAACTGCTGGAAAAAACGGAGGCCGGGTCGCGTCCCGTCCGACTGGTTGGGGTCACGCTCTCCGGCCTGGAGGAGGTAGAGGTCGATGGCGAAGCCAAACAACGGGACTTGTTTGGCTGAAATCGGTTACACCGGCATCGCTCGATGCGGTGAAGGGCCTAAGCCCGCCGCGAAGCGGGGGCGTAGGCCGGTCCTTCCTGGCGAGGCATCCGGCCTCTATCCCTTTCGGTCCACCCTGACCGCCTTCTCATGGGAGCAGAGAAGGGTCGGCAGCGTCCCGCCGCCGTATCCCTGGGTTCCTCAAGCCTTATTCGACGGTGGCTGAACCGGTGCTGGCGGTCGAATGGTCGCCCACCGAAATGTTCAGGTTCTGGCCATTGGCGGAAGCATTCAGTACCGTGCTGTCCTCCACTTCGGCGTGGTTGCGGACGTTGATGGAGCCGGTGGAGGCCAGGGTTTCCTCGCCGATGGAGAGGTTCAGGTTCTGGGAGTTGATGCTGGTGTTGGCCAGCGTCGAATCCTCGACCTCGGTGCCGCTGGCCATGGCGCCCATGGAAACGGTGACGAATGCGGCGAAAACGATGTTCTTGAATGCGGTCTTCATGATGGTTACTCCTGTGTCGGTCATTGTTGGTTGGTCCGGAGCCGGTGGCCCCGTCGTTCATGGCTTCGGGATAGATCCGGGCAGAAGGCGGAAGGATCGGCCGATGGCTAGAGCCGGCAGCGCGTGGTTGGCGCTACAATCCTGCACAAATCCATCGGCTTTGATCCGCCCGAGGCACCGTCCATGTCGCCGTTGTTCCGCCATCTGATCGCCGGATTCTTGCTGGTGCTGGGGTTGAGCGGCTGCGCGCCGCGATTTGCCGGTCCGGGACCGACCGTGGCCGCGCCGCGCCTGGCGGCTTCCCATTTCGTCACCGGCGACGGCGCGGTGTTGCCGGTCCGTCACTGGCAGCCGGGCGAGGGATCGGCGCGAGCCGTGCTGGTGGCGCTCCATGGCTTCAACGACTACAGCAGGTTTTTCGAGGCGCCGGGCAGCTATCTCCGGCAACAGGGGGTGGCCTGCTACGCCTACGACCAGCGCGGATTCGGCCATGCGCCGGGTCGCGGGGAATGGCCGGGGACCGCCGCCTATCTCGATGATCTGAAGGATTTCGTCGATCAGGTCCGGCTTCGCCACCCCGGCGTTCCGGTGTATCTGCTGGGGGAGAGCATGGGCGGCGCCATCGCCATCGCCGCGGTTACTTCCAAGCAGGCTCCGGCGGTCGATGGCCTGATCCTGGCCGCGCCGGCGGTGTGGGGTCGCGCCACCATGCCCTGGTATCAGCGCTGGCTGCTGGCGGTTGCGGCGCGCACCCTGCCGGAATTGGAGCTGACCGGGGAGGGGCTGGGCATCCTGCCGTCCGACAACATCGAGATGCTGCGGGGGCTGGGCCGCGATCCTTTGGTGATCAAGGCGACCCGGGTGGATGCCATCTACGGTCTGGCCGACCTCATGGACCTGGCATTGCAGCGGGCTCCCCGTCTGCGCCTGCCCACGCTGCTGTTGTACGGGGAAAAAGACCAGGTGGTGCCGAAGGAACCGGTCTACCGGATGATCGCCTCGATGCCCGCTGGGGTGCGCACCGCCTTTTACGAGCAAGGCTATCACTTGTTGCTGCGCGATCTGCACGCCGACAGGCCCTGGTCCGACATCGTCGCCTGGATCGGCAATCACGACGCCCCATTCCCCTCCGGAGCCGACCGCCGCCAACCGCAAGAACTGGCTCTGGCCACCGGCTGGATGCCGCACGCTCCGCAATAAAGGCGGAAAGTTGCGCTCATAGGATGCTGCCGAGGAACGAGGCGCATCTGCCGCGAACGGTGCGCCTTCTCTCGTCGGCACACTCTATGCCGGTTGACGGCCACGCAGCCCAAGGTACCGCCGCCGAAACTTGGGGCTGAAGAAGATCAGACTTGAGGGCATGGCCAGGATCAGGTCAAGGGTCGCCGGAGTACCGCGGCTTGTTGTGGTACGGAGCGCCGGCGGACGATCGTAGCCCCGTCACCGGTAGAGCCCTCGGTACCACTGCAAGGTAATTGCCGAAGCGACGCGACAGCCCGGTCGCCGGTTCAAACCGACAACGGACAACCGCGCGGGCGTCAAAGTCGCCAGCCGACATGCCGCCTCTCGA
>VEPB01000015.1 GCA_012026715.1 Methylococcaceae bacterium
GGCGACCTGACCTCGGTGGCCAACGACCAGGTCACCTACAGCTACGTCTATACCGCCAAGCATCAACTGCGCAGCAAGACCGATTATCTACGCCGCAACTCGATGTACACATTCTTCCTCCACTGCCACGGGCGACGATCGCGGCCCAAGCTTCCCGGAGCCGGTCAAGTCAGTCTCCGAAGGGAAATCTCCAGAAACGTGAAAATTAACCGGGACCGATTCAGCCCTTCACCGGTCCAATCGAGCACAAAGGCGTCCTTATCCGGAAGCGTGTTTCCACGCCAGGGTCGAAGGCTCCCATCACCGCTGGCGCTATCCCGAAACAATGGAAAGACGCCGGAAAAGCAAGGTCTTTCAAACGGCCGCAATGGGATGGCGGGGTCGAGGGACCGATCGGGACTCGCCTAGCGTTGGTTACTACTTGGTTGAAATCGAAAACTCGGCATTTGTCTGAAACCATGGATACTTCCTCCAAATCCAGGTATATCCACTTCCGTCGAAGAACCGGCCATCGGCCATTCGGTAGTTCGATTCTGGATGCCTGCCACCCGCCCAGCGAAGTCGAACTGCTGCGGTTCTGGATGGCGACCCGGAAGGCGGAGCGGCTGGCCGAGCCGTTGACCGGCGAAGACCTGGAGGGAGTCGGGCCCATCGATGCAGAATCGGAAGCACCGCGTCGCCCGTAGTTCCTGGGCGCTCAAAAGGGTTATTACACCATTGGACACGACCAGCCTCAGCTGGAAATACCGCCAGCTTGCCCGAAGTCGCAATTAAAGTACCTATCTCACCGTGGTTGGAACATCCTTTAGTCCGGTACGTACCGGCCAGACATAGAACTGCACCCCCTTATAGTCGTTGCCCTGACCACCGTTGTAAGTGTGGAAGTGCCATGCATTTTCCGGATAGCGCTTGAATTTCCTTCCGGTCCAATACACAGCATTCTTCAAATTACGGAACGGCCCTCTGTTGGTTACGCCATAACCCGTTTGGCGCAAGGCGCACGAGGTATCGGTATCAGACAAATTGCCCAACTCGTTATAAAAAACGTGGCCCAACTCGCTGGCTGTCACATTTTTTTCGGTATTGTTCTTGCCATAGTCGGTCGAGCCGTCACAGGAAAACTTATATCTAAAGGCAATTCCATTCACCGGCCTGAGCATCGGCAGGCGCCAATTATCGAAGCCTTTGTAGTTGATGCTGTTTAAATAGCGTACCCAGGCCTGGGCTGCCCACCAGTTCATCTGGCCGTTACCCGTATTGAAATCCCCACTGGCAATCTGGTGGACGACCTTTCCATCAAGGACTTCCGGAACGGCCGCAATAATCGCATCGACTAGCTTGGCCGCTTTGGCAGGTTGTAGTCCTGATCCGGTTCTGGTGAAAAAAAGATTGGCATCCTGCATCCAGGTCACGCCTAGATCGGTATCCTTGACCAACCCATTTCCGGCGTCGACTAATTTCGCTTCAACCGTGCTATTTGCGCCCAGAATTATTGGAATAGCCACGATCCGCAAAGCACGCGAATAATGACAAGATCCGTCGATCAACATCGCTTTTCCTCCACTAAATTTGATATTCCACCTGCACAATAAAGTATTGCGAATTTAATCCCTAAGGGTAGCCATGGCAACAAATGCCCGGTTGTCGGGCCATCTAAAACTTATTGGACTGGTTGTTGGCTGCGACCCAAGATCTCAAGCGCGGCATCACCGTCTTGATCAGGTCTTGCGGCGGACAACCCGCCGAGCTTTACTATTTTTGAGGGAAAGCGGCTCATAGAATTGGGGCCGTTGCCTAATCTGGACATGACCATGCATCTTGTCGATCCAGTTGCCCGTAGAATTCGCCCACTTCAAGCTGCGAGCGGACGTCCGCCTGGCCGAGCAGGCTTCACTCTGATTGAACTGATCTCCGTTCTGCTGATTGTGGGCATTTTGGCCGCGACCGCCCTGCCGCGCTTCATTGATCTCGGACGCTCGTCTGGCATCACTCTACTCCCTGGAGCGCTCGTTGCGAACCGCAGTCTCGCTGTTGCACGCGCACTGCCTGATGACTGCCGGCTGAGCGGCGGCGTCGGGATTTTTCTATTTGCCTTATGACGGACGCGTACTGCTCATATAAAACGCTTATCCTGAAGCCGGCGATGTCATTGACGGGGATCAAATCGACAGTATCCTGGTACTTTCGGGATTCACGGTTGTCTTGCCCAAAAACCTGACAGTCCGCTTCCAGATTCCGTCCGCGCCCACCCCCACTGACTGCTCGGTGTCCTACCAGCAGGCGGCGGGCGTGGGAGCAGAACCGACGATCTCCGTGGAGATTACCGGCTGCTGAGACGGGCTTGTCACCCCTGCGCGGCCATCACGCCGCTCTGGAGTTTCCGTTCCAACACAAACCCACGTCCATTCAACGACCTTATGCCGAGGGGTATCACAGGCGTAAGCGGGTCAGCCAGCTCTGGCCGGCATCAGCGAGTCGAGCCGGTAGGTCGGCCGAACTCCGCCCACGAGCTGCTTCCCAGCGACCCCACCGGCCACCAGCGCGGAATCCAGGCCCATCCCGACGGCACCACGGATATCGGTTTCCAGCTGGTCGCCGATCATGATCGCATTGCGGGTGCCAGCACGCTTGAGCGCTTCTTCGAACAGTCCCGGCTGTGGCTTGCCGAGTTGCGCGAACGCCACGTCTATGCGTTCCGGGTAGCGTTGCCGGAGGGCCAACTCAATGATCGCGGCAACCATGCCCGAGGTAATTCCGTAACCCGACCGCTTGGGAAAAATCAGGTCAGGATTGGGCAGGATCAAGGGCACGGACGCACCGCCGTCGAATTTGTCGATGAGCCGGCTCAGCACCGTATCCACGCCCTCCAGGAAGGGAAAGCCGACCTGATCCCCGATCAAGATCAGGTCGAAGTCCTCAAACGGCGAAACCGCCAGGGCGCCGGCCTCCTCGACGTAGCGGAAACTGTCTTCCGGCCCCAGCACGGCGCAGCGGAGACCGCGGTAACCCTGGGCCTCGAAGTAGGGTTTGATCAACGACCCGGCAGTGAGTATTCGCTCCGCCGGCAGATCCAGCCCAAACTGCCGATATCGGACCGACGCGTTTGCCGGCAAATGCGCGGCGGTGTTGGAAACCAGAAAGTAGGGTTGGTCCCGGCGATTCAGCGTCGCGATGAGTTCGGCCGCTCCCGGCAACGCGCCATCGCCGTTAACCAGCACGCCATACGCATCCAGCAGCAATACGTCGTATCGTGAAATCAAATCGTCGATGGTGACGGCGGGGATGGTTTCCATGGTTTCCAACAATGCAGTGAATCATCCAGGATATCCGGTGCGCGCCAACTTTCCCACCGGATTGGCAAACCGGGCCGGGCCCGTACTGGATGCGCGCGATCAGGCTGAACGCGTCCAAACCTCCCAGTTGAGAAACCATTCGGTCAGTGCGCGCGGCTCGCCGAGACCGGCGCAACGCCGCTCCAAGGCGTCCTGATTGCCCCACACCACCCCTGCCCATCGACCGGCCGCGACCCGCGCTTCAATTTCCTTGCAGTAAAGCCCCACCCCGCGCTGCATGTAAAAACCGTAAGTACGGCACGCGAGCGGACGGTGCGGGTAGACCCGACAGGTTCCGTCAGATCGCTGCAACATGGGACACACGACGGGTGTCGACGGCTTTTCGGCCAGCACCGCGATACTCCGGCCAATGTCCCGAAACTGTTCCGGCGGGAGTCTGGACAAGCCTGCCTGCAGCCAGATCCATTCCGTTTGGGTAAGCCACGGAACTTCGGCAAGCCGCCGGCAACAACCGTCGCAGCCGGATCGGCAAGGCCAATCGCCATGGGCGTCCCGGATCGACGCGACCCGCATTTCCACGTCCTCGAAGAGCTGAACCAGACCGGTCATGGCGTGTCAGACCTCATCCTGCAGCAGGCGACTATCGCCCCTGCCGCGCCGTTCCAGCGATCCAATGCGCCCCCACAACCGAACCATCAGCGACTTGAGATCGTCCAGGTAGGTGTACGCGACGGGAATCACCAGAAGGCTCAGGAAGGTGGAGGTGACCAGCCCGCCGATCACGGCGATGGCCATGGGGCTGCGGAAGGACGAATCGGCGCTGCCGGTACCCAGGGCGATGGGCAGCATGCCGGCACCCATGGCGATGGTGGTCATGACGATGGGGCGGGCGCGCTTGCGACAAGCGTCCAGCAGGGCGTCGATCCGCTCCAGGCCCAGTTCGCGGCGGGCGACGATGGCGTATTCCACCAGCAGGATGGAATTCTTGGTGGCAATGCCCATGAGCATGATGAGGCCGATCAGCGAAGGCATGGACAAGGCCTTGCCGGTGAGCAGCAGGGCCACGAAACCGCCGCCGAAGGACAGCGGCAGCGCCGCCAGGATGGTCACCGGCTGCAGGAAGTCTTTGAACAGCAACACCAGCACGATGAGGATGCACAGCACGCCGGTGAGCATGGCCAGGCCGAAGCTGGCGAACAACTCCTGCATCATCTCGGCGTCGCCGATGTTGACCTGCTTCACCCCCGGCGGCAGCTGGCGGATGCTGGGCAGCCGCTGCACCGCCGCCGCCACTTCGCCCAGCGGCACGTCGGACAGCTCAATATCGAAATTGACATTGCGCGAGCGGTCATAACGGTCGATCACCGCCGGCCCGCTGGAGACGGTCAAGTCCGCCACCTGGCCGATGCGCACCGCGCCGACGCCGGGCTTGCCGGAGGGCACGTCCAGCCGCTCCAGCACCGACAAGTCGCGGCGGCCTTCCGAGGCTAGCTTGACTACCATGGGCACCTGGCGCTGCGCCAGGTTGAGCTTGGGCAGTTCCACGTCATAATCGCCCACCGTGGCGATGCGCAGCGTCTCGGCGATGGCGGCGCTGGTCACGCCCAGATCGGCCGCCCGCGCGAAATTCGGCCGCACCGAGATCTCCGGCCGCACCAGGGCGGCGCTGGAGGCGATGCTGCCCAACCCCGGAATCGTCCGAAGATCGCGCTCCACGGCCCGCGCCGCCTGGTTGAGCGACTGAGGATCCTCGCCGCTGAGCACCAGCACGTATTTTTCCCCCGACGCCCCCAGGCCGACCTTGGTCCGCACCCCAGGCAGCCGCAGCAGCGCCTCGCGGATGTCCTGCTCGATCGCCTGCTTGCGCACCGGCCGGTCCTGGCGGTTGGCCAGGGTCAGGGTCAGCGTCGCCTTGCGTACCTCGCTGGTGCCTTGGGGTTCCAGGGCGTTGCTGCCGGCACTGCCGGCGCCGATGGTGGTGTAGACGCTCTTCACGTAGGGCACCGCCGCCACCAGCTGGCGGGCGGCTTCGGCCGCAGCGCGGGTCTGTTCCAGGGTGGCGCCCGGCGCCAATTCCACGAACACTTGGGACTGGGGGTTGTCATCGGCCGGGATGAAGCCGGTGGGCAGCAGCGGAATCAAGGCCAGCGAAGCGGCGAAAAACGCGACGGCGCCTACCAGGGTCCACAATCGGTGACGCAGGCACCATGCCACCATGCCCATATAGGCGCGCATCAGCATGCCATCGGGTTTTTCGCCATGCCCGCTCGACTTCAGCAGATAGGCCGACATCATCGGCGTCAGCATGCGCGCCACCACCAGGGAGGCGAACACCGCCAGCGCGGCGGTCCAGCCGAATTGCTTGAAGAAGCGTCCGGCGATGCCACTCATGAACGCGGTCGGCAGAAACACCGCCACCAGGGCAAAGGTGGTGGCGATCACCGCCAGGCCGATCTCGTCCGCCGCCTCCATGGCGGCCTGGTACGGGGTCTTGCCCATGTGCAGATGGCGCACGATGTTCTCCACCTCGACGATGGCGTCGTCCACCAGGATGCCCACCACCAGCGACAGCGCCAGCAGGGTCACAACATTGATGGAGAAGCCGAAATAATGCATGCCCACGAAGGCGGGAATCGCCGACAGCGGCAATGCCACCGCCGAGACGAAGGTCGCCCGCAGGTCCCGCAGGAACAGCCACACCACCAGGACCGCCAGCAGCGCGCCTTCGTACAGCATCGCCATGGAGCCGTGGAACTCCTCTTCCACCGGAATCACGAAATTGAAGGCCTCGGTGAATTCCACGTCCGGGTAAGTCTGTTTCAGCTCCGCCAAGGCCTTCGCCACGCCCTCGCCCACCTCGACCTCGCTGGCGCCGCGGCTGCGGGTGACCTCGAACCCCACCACCGGCTTGCCGTTGAGCAGCGCCAACGCGCGCGGTTCGGCCACGCCGTCGGTGACGGTGGCCACCCGGTCCAGACGGATGCGACGGCCGTCCGCCAGAGAGATTTCCATCGGTCCCAGTTCCTGGACCGAAGCGACGTTGGCCAGGGTACGGACAGGCTGTTCGCCGCTGCCCAGGTCGGTGCGGCCGCCGGCGCTTTCCCGCTGGATCAGCCGCAGCTGGCGCGAAATGTCCGCCGCCGTCGCGCCCAGCGCCTGCAGCTTGACGGGGTCGAGGGCGATGGTCACCTCGCGGTCCACGCCGCCGACCCGCTTGACCGCGCCGACCCCGCGGACCGCCAGCAGCCGCTTGGTGATGGTGTCGTCCACCAGCCACGACAGGGCTTCTTCGTCGCGCCGCGAGGACGACACCGCGAACGCCAGAATGGGCGAGCCAGCCAGGTCCAGCCGGCTGATGACCGGATCCCGCAGGTCCGCCGGCAGATCGGAGCGCACCCTGGAAACCGCCGAACGCACATCCTCCACCGCCTCCTGCACCGGCTTCTCCAGGCGGAATTCCACGGTGAAGGTGACAGCGCCGTCCTGCACCTTGGTGATGACGTGCTTGAGCCCCTGCAGGGTGGCGATGGAGTTCTCGATCTTGCGCGCCACGTCGGTTTCCAGCTGCGACGGGGAAGCGCCGGGCAGGCTGCAGGCCACCGTCACCGTGGGCAGATCCAGGTCCGGAAAATTCTGGATCTTCATGGCCGAGAAGCTCAGCAGTCCGCCGAAGCTGAGCAGCACGAACAGCATCAAGGCCGGAACGGGATTACGGATGCACCACGCGGAGACGTTCATCGAGCCACCCTCCCCGCCTGGATCGGTACCGGCCGCTCCGCCATCGCGGCGCTGGCGCCGGACTGACCGGTTGCCACGATCTTGACGCTGTCGCCGTCCGCCAGGAAGGCCGCGCCGGCCGCCACCAGCCGGTCGCCGGCCTGGACGCCGGCCACGATCTCCACCTGATCGTTCAGGCGCCGGCCGGGTTCCACCTTGATCTGGCTGACCCGCGCCCGGTCCCCGGTCTGCTCGCCCAGGCGGAACACATAGCTGAAGCCGTCGCGCAGGCTCAGGCTGTCCTGGGGCACGCTGAGGGCGGGACTGGAACCAAGCCGGAACTCACCGCGGGCGAACATGCCGGGACGGAACCCGCGCTGAGCGGCGCCGGGAAGATCGACATAGACCAGGGCGTTGCGGCTCTGGGCATCCACCGTGGGCGCGACGGTGCGAATCGTCCCGGCCAGTTCGCCGAAACCGGCCACCGTCACCATGGCGGCCACACCCGGCTGGAGCCTGGCCAGGTCCGCCGAGGTCACTTCCGCGCGCCATTCCAGCCGGTTCTGGCGAATCAACCGGAACAACTCCTGCCCCGGCGTCGCCACCGCCCCCAGGGTCGCGCTGCGGGAGGAAATCACCCCG
The DNA here is from genome assembly GCA_012026715.1 of Methylococcaceae bacterium. Classification (GTDB taxonomy): domain Bacteria; phylum Pseudomonadota; class Gammaproteobacteria; order Methylococcales; family Methylococcaceae; genus VEPB01. Next base: position 7,653 of record VEPB01000015.1, read on the forward strand.
CTGTCGCTGGCCAGCACCCGGGTCTGGCGCTGCCGCAACCGCTGCGCTTCCAATTGCGCCTTGGCGGCCTGCAGCTTGGCCTCGGCGGTCTTGGCCGCGGTCAGATATTGCGCCACCTGCTGCTCGCTCATGGCACCGGATCCGGCAACCTGGCTGGCCCGCTGGGCGTTGAGCCGGGCGTCGGCCACGCTGGCCTCGGCTTCCGCCAGGCTGGCCCGGGCCTGGGCCACCTCCGCCTGCACCGTTTCATCGGCGAACACCGCCAGCACCGTCCCCTTCTGGACCGCATCGCCTACCTGTACCTTCACCTCGGCCAGCCGCAGGCCACTGACTTCGGCTCCGATCACCGCCTCCTGCCAGGCGGCGACCGAACCGTTGGCGGCGAGGGTCAGGGGAAGTTCCCGCAGGACCGGTTCGGCCACCGTGACGGTCAACACCGGCCGCGCCGGCGGCCCGGCTTCGCTGTCGGTCGGCTTGTTGGCCCGCGCCACGGCAAAGGCCCCGCCAGCCACCAGAATCGCGACGGTCACCGCCGCGGAGAGTATCGTTTTATTCATGAGTTGCCCTCGCCTCCGGAGGGTGCGTGATCAGAGGTTGAAATTGGCGCCTGGCCGGACCCTGTTGGTGGAACGGGGGCGCCCGAAGCCTCCCAGCCGCCCCCCACCGCCCGGTACAGGGCGATCCAGGCCGCGACCCGCTCCTGTTCCAGATCGGCCACGGCGAAGCGGGCCGACAGTACGTTGCGGCGTGAGGTTTCGGTGTCCAACAGGCTGCCCATGCCGGCCTGGTAGCGCTGCTGCGCCGCCAGGAAGCTAGCCTGGTAACCGGCTTCGGCAGCCCTGGCCTGGGGCAGCCGCCGGGCGGCGCTGTCCAAGCGAACCAGGGCTTCCTCCACCTCTTTCACCGCCCGCCTCGCAGTCTCGCGGAACTGGGCGGCGGCGGCTTCGTATTGGGCGCGGGCTGCGTCCACATTGGCCGCGCGTTTGCCGGCATCGAACAGCGGCAGGCTGAGAGTCGGCCCCACCGACCAGGTACGCGCGAACAGCAAGGACGCGGCGTTGAGGTTCTGCATGGCATGGGCGATGTTGCCGGTGAGGGACAGCTTGGGATAACGTTGTGCCTCTTCGACCCCGATGTTGGCGCTGGCTTCGGCCATGCTCCGCTCGGCCGCGGCGACGTCCGGCCGCTGCAGCAACACTCGCGCCGGCAGCGCATCGATCCCGAAAGGCGGTGGCTCTGGATAGCGCCCGAGCCGTTCCGGCGACTTGGTCAACAGCCGCCGCACCTCCCCTTCCACCAGGCCGGTCATGGCCACCAAGCCCTTGATCGAACGGTCGCACTGAGACTGGTACTGGAGCAGCACCCGGTTGCCTTCGGCAGCCGCCGCATGCGCCAGAGCGACGTCGGCTGGCGCGGTGAATCCGGCCTCGCCGGAGATGCCCAGCAGGCGAGCGGATGCCTGGCGAGACTCGGCGTCGGCCTCGGCGATCCGGCGCTGGGCCTCACAGTGGCGCTGAGCAAGATAGGCATTGGCCACCTCCGCCGCCACCGCCACCCGGGCGTCGTGCCAGGAGGCGTTGCGCGCATCCAGCTGGCTTTGCGCTGCTTCCCGCTGGCGCGCCAGGCCGCCGAACAAATCCACTTCCCA
>VEPB01000305.1 GCA_012026715.1 Methylococcaceae bacterium
CGTGCACCGCGCGCCGAACACCCGGCTTCACCGCCGGGCCTCCGCCCATTGCCCCACACCCAGCGCCGCCAGCGCCAGCAAGGCCGTCAGATAGCAGGCTGGTTGCAGGTCCCTGCGTGGGATCTTTTCCCGATAGGCCAGGGGTTTGCTCTCCAGGCGGTCGATGTCGGCGATGGCCTCGGAGAGGGCAGCGGGGTTTTCCGCCTCGTAAGCGCGGTAGGGAATGCCCAGGCCGGCGAAGAACAAATGCAGGTAGCGCTCCGGGCGGGTCTGCGCGTTGTCTTCCTCGGCCGATGGGGAGGGCTCGAACAAGCCGTGACTGCCGGCCGTGCGTAGAAAGATCCAGTACAGTCGCACGCCTTTCTCCGCAAACCAGCGCCGCAGTTTGGCCTCGCTGTCCGGATCGATGGCGGCGGCGCCATCGGACACCAGCAGGATGACGCGCGCGGCACCCCCGGCCACCCCGTCGAAGTAGGACAATGCCAGGGCCAGCCCCTTTGCCACGTGGGTCTGGGCCAGCCCCGGCATCCCCAGGACCGCCACCCCGGCCAGGGTCGCGTCGCGGTTATCGGTGAGCGGCAACATGAAAAGCGGGGCCGAGCTGAAGGCGGCGACGCCGATGAGGTCGTGGGACCGGTGGCTGACGAATTCCGTGAGCAACCGCTGGGCGGCCGCCGACTTGGACACTTCGCCGCCGGCCGGCGTGCGGCCGGCGAAGCTGTCATCCATGCTGCGGCTGCGGTCCAGCAGCAGCACCAGATGGGCGCCGCGCCCCAACCGCTCCACCTCCATGGCTTCCCGGTGGAGTCCGGCGACACCCAAGGTCAGCCCGGCGATGGCGACCGCTCCGGCCAGCCGCAGTCCGACATCGACGGCCTGTGACCAGCCGTCCGCCGGCAGTTGAGGCAGCCAGGGGTATTCCTGCAGCGCCAACAGTGGCCGCTGTAGCGGCAGGACCGCCGCCACGAGTCCCCACAGCGCCGCGGGATGGTCGAAGGCCAGATTCATGGCTGGCTCGGGCTCCGCGGCAGATACATCGGGTGGTTGCGGTATTCAGCCCGCGACTGGCGCCGGGTCGCGGGCTGAAGCCCCCTCACACAGGAACAAGCGCCAGCGCGATCCGCCATTTTCATGTCCGCTCCTGTTCGATCCGGCGGCAGGCTCGACACAGGGAAACGAGCCGGTCCAGGGAAAAAGCCGATGCGCGGGAGCCGAAGAAGCTGTCGTAGGAAACCGCGAAGAAGGCCTCCAGTTCACCCCGCAGCGGTTCGTATTCGGGCCGCCCGGCAAGAAAGGAACCCAGCCCATCGGCGAACAGGGGTTCGCCCAAGGTCCGGTTGAAGGCGCGGTGGAGACTGGCGTAGGCCGGCCGCAGGTCATCGCTGCCCTGTGCCGGCAGCCGGCGCAACTCGACCTCGGCCTGGCGGAAATGGCGGCCGCGGCCCCGGTAGGGCAGCCAAACTTCGCGGTATCCCAGCCAGGCGGCACCCGCGGCGGCGGCCAGCAGACTCAGCGCCACGCGCCATCGGGCGCTTCGACGGTCCGGCTTGGGCGGGAGCGCGTCCGGCCGGATGGGGTCGGCGCCGCCGCTGTCGAATACCGACAACTCCCGCAACGGCGCCATCTTGAAGGTCCAGTCCGGGGTGGCGGCGACTTGGGAGCCGGCCGGGCCCTCCAGGGTCAGCGGCAACCCCGGTATGGTCAGGTTCACAACCGCCAGCGGAGCGCGAAAGGTCTGGTAGACCGCCTGCAACCGGTAGCTGCGGCGATCCGCGCTACCCTGCTCGGTCGCCCGCAGTTCCTTCAGGACCAACCAGCGATTGATGGAGCCGGGCTTGGGCAACGCCTCGGTCTTCAGCGTCAGGCCCGGTGGCGGGGTCAAGCGCCACTGCAGTTCGATGACGTCGCCGATGACATAGCCGTAGCTGCGGGGCGGGTCGACCGGGACGACCTCCGCTGGTTCGGCGACAGCCGACAGCGGCCACCCGAGCAGGGCGATCAGCAGGCAGCGCATCCCGGTCACCGATCGCTCAGGAAGTACCGGGTCACGGCGTCGGCATCGAAGCCGTTTTCCAGGTACAACGGCCGCCGACCGAATTCCGAGAGCAAGCGCACGAAGTGCAGTTTGCGCTCCCGTTGCGAAGCCGCCAGCCGGCTGCGCAGTTCCGGCCGGAGCCAGATCAGCCGTTCGGCGCGGCTTTCGGGGTCTTGCATCAGCGCCAGCCCGGAAGCATCCGGCCGGTGTTCCTGGGGATCCCACAGCACCACCGGCACCACCTGATGGCGTGCCAGACCCACCAGGGTCTGGCGCAACTGGGCCAAGGGGTAGTGAAAGTCCGACAGCAGAAACACCAGGCAACGGGCGGCCGGAAGCAGGCGCGCGGCCTGCTGCAGTCCGCGGGCGTGGATACCCTTGGGCTTGTACCGCCGCAGCCGGCCGGCCAGTTCGCTGAGGGCGCCGATCTGCCGGGTTGCCGGCAGGCAGAACGGCTGCAATACGGTTTCGGCGCAGCCGATGAGTCCGACGGAGTCACCGCTGCGGAGGGCCGACAGCGCCAGGCTGTCGATGAAATCGGCCATCACTCCCGGCTTGGCGCGGCTTCCGCGGTAGCCCATGGACGCAGACAAATCGGCCACGACGTAGACCTTGATCGCGGTGCGTTGCTCGTGCAGCCGCACCCAGAAACGCTCGCCGGCATCGGTCAGGCTGGCGCGCAGATCCATCCGGCGCGGATCGGGATGGTCCTGCAGCGGAGCCAATCTTTGGAATAGCTGGCCGGAGCCGGCCTGCCGCCCGCGATGAGCGCCGGGTCGCTGTCCCGAGACCCGCCACGACGCCCGATAGTGGAATTCGGCGGGGTTCATGGCGCGGCGACGGTGCGAAGAATGCGCTGAATCAGTTCCGGCACGAGCGCGGCGCGTTGGTATTCGTACACCGGTTTGAGGAAGATGCGATGGCTCATGGCCGGGCCAAACACACCCTGGACGTCCTCCGGCAACACCCGGTCGCGCCCGTTGAGCCAGGCGTGGACCCGTGCCAGCCGGAGCAGGAAGCTCATGCCGCGGGGGCTGGCGCCCGCTTCGATCACCTCGTCCATGGCCGCCTCGGCCAGGGAAATGCCATAGCTTTCCGGATGCGCGGTGGCGCGCCCCAGATCCAGCACGTAGGCGCGCAGCCGTTCGCTTACCTGGATCTGTTGCTGCAGCCGCTCTCCGTCGCGGTTGAGGTTGCGGTAATCGAGGATGGCTTCCGGCACTTCGGCGATCAGCCGGTCGGGATGGTGGAAGCGCGGCTCGGTCATCAACCGGTCGAGTATCCGGTCGTCGCCCGGCACCTCCACCGGAATCTCCAGCATGAAGCGATCGCGCGCCGCGGCCGGCAACTCGAAGGTCTCCTCTTTCTCGACCCGGTTGCGGTCGGCAAAGACCTGCAGGTGTGGAAAGTGAAATTCCCGGTTGAACGCGGCCAGGCTGTGTTCCGCCATCACCCGCAGTAGCAGGGCGTGAACCTGCGGGCGGGCGCGGTTGATCTCATTGAAGAAAAAGGTGGTCAACCGCTCCTCGTGGCGCAGCAGCGGACCCGGTGACACCGCCGGTTTGCCGGCTTCGTCCAGATAGGTGTAGTAGATCAGGTCGTTGGGCATCAGGTCGATGGCGCCTTCGATCCGTTCGTAGTCGCCGCCCACCGCCCGTGCCACGGCCCGCAGCAAGGTGGTCTTGCCGACGCCCACTCCGCCCTCCAGCAGCACGTGGCCGCGGGCGAACAAGGCTAAGGTAATGAGGCGGATGGCCCGTTCCTGGCCGATGATGGCGGTACCCAGGAGCTGCTCGAATCGCAAGGCCTGATGGTGCAGTTCGGCGAGGTCGTGGTCGTGGTTCATTGCAGGAAGGAATGGTCGCAGTGGGACAGCCCGGGATGGGGCGCTTGCCGCTGGCTCGGGCGGTCGCTCCGTAGGAGCCCGCTTGCGGGCGAGCGGCACCCGCTTACGCATCGGCGCCGAGCGCGGCCAAGGCCGC
>VEPB01000435.1 GCA_012026715.1 Methylococcaceae bacterium
ATGTCTGGACAGTGGGAGAATTTCCTTTAAACTCTCCCCCGCTTCACGGAGAGAACCGGAAGTTTTATCAACTTCTGAAGAGGAGGGGCGCCCGCTTGGGTGCATACAAAAATAACAACAACACTACCGTTACGCGTTGGCCCACTTGCGAGGTCTGACGAATAACCTGATAAGAAGAAAAACAAAAAAGAACGAGCCCGCCTTCTGGCGGGCTTTTTGTTTCTGCCTTCTCCCAGTTGCATGGCTCCTCCTGTTCCGGCACTTCGTCTTCATGGCGTGCAGGCCCCGATCATTCCGGAAATCGCGGCACTCTCGCGGGCTCATCCGGGCACGATTTCCCTGGGTCAGGGCATGGTTGGCTACGGTCCGCCGGAAGCCGTTATCGCGTCGTTGCAATCCTTCGGATTGGACCCCGCCCATCACCGCTACGGACCGGTCGCGGGGACCGATGCACTGCGCGAGCTCATTACCTCCAAATTGGCGCGGGAAAACGGCATCTCGCTACTGGGGCGGTCGCTGGTGGTCACCGCCGGTGCCAACATGGGCTTTCTCAATGCCCTGTTCGCCATCACCGATCCAGGCGACGAGGTGATCCTACCGCTGCCGTTTTACTTCAATCAGGAGATGGCCATCCGCATGGTCGGCTGCGCTCCCGTGACCGTTCCGACCGCTGCCGACTTCCAGCCCGACGTCGCGGCCATCCGAGCCGCCATCACGCCCCGCACCCGGGCGGTGGTGACCATATCCCCCAACAATCCCACCGGCGCGGTCTATTCGGAACACAGCCTCCGGGCCGTAAACGACTTGTGTCGGGACGCCGGCATCTACCACATCAGCGACGAGGCCTACGAAAACTTCGTGTACGATGGGGCGCGGCATTTTTCGCCGGGCGCTATCGAGGGCTCGCAGGAGCACACCGTGTGTCTTTACTCCCTGTCCAAGGCTTACGGTTTTGCCGGCTGGCGGATCGGTTACATGACGATTCCCCACGCGCTGGTTCCGGCTGTCGAGAAAGTGCAGGACACCAATCTGATCTGCCCGCCGGTGGTCTCCCAGCACGCTGCCATCGCGGCGCTTCAGGTGGGGTCGGGTTACTGCCGGGAAAGGTTGGTCGAGCTGGCATCGGTGAGGGCGCTGGTCTTGGATGAACTGGCGAAACTCGGGCATCGGATCGAAGTTCCGATTACCCGGGGAGCGTTCTATCTGTTCCTGAAGGTGACTACCGACCTGGATTCGTTGACCTTGGTCCGGCGGCTGATCGAGGCGTACCGGGTTGCCGCCATTCCGGGTGTCGCTTTTGGTGCAAGCGCCGGTTGCTGGTTGCGCGTCGCCTATGGGTCACTAGACCGGACCAACGCTGAGGAGGGGGCTCGCCGCCTGGTCCAAGGACTCCGCAATCTGGCCGCCTGACCGCCATGTCGCGCATTGCCCTCGGTCTCGAATATGACGGTTCGGCGTTCGCCGGCTGGCAGATCCAGCGCGACAAGCGCAACGTGCAAGCCTGCCTGGAACAGGCGGTGAGCAAGGTTGCTGCGGAACCGGTGGATCTGGTCTGTGCCGGCCGTACCGACGCCGGCGTGCACGCGTTGGAGCAGGTCGCCCATTTCGACACCTCGGCGCGGCGCGACCTGCGATCCTGGGTGCTGGGGGTCAACACCAACCTGCCCGACGATGTTAGGGTGCTGTGGGCGCGGCCGGTGCCGGACGATTTTCACGCGCGCTCCTGCGCCATCGCCCGGTTCTACCGCTACGTCATCCTCAACCGCGGCATGCGCTCCGCCTTGCGGCCGCGCCAAGCCACCTGGTGCTTCCATCCGCTCGATGCGGAACGCATGCAAATTGGGGCCAATCATCTGATCGGCGACCACGATTTCAGCTCGTTCCGCGCCCAGGGTTGCCAGTCCACCAGTCCGCGCCGGTTGATGCACCTGATCCGGGTCTGGCGGGACGGCGAGGAGGTGATCCTGGAAATCTGCGCCAACGCCTTCCTCCATCACATGGTGCGCAACATCGCCGGGGTATTGATGGAGATCGGCGCCGGGAAAAGGGGGCCGAACTGGACCCGCGAGTTGCTGGACCTGAAAAACCGCAGCCTGGCCGGGGTGACGGCCCCCGCCGACGGACTTTTCCTGGCCGGCGTGTACTATCCGGAACGGTTCGGCATTCCTCATCATCCATTGTTCGACCAGCTGCCCGCCGGGGTGGACCGCTACCGTCCGGCTGTCCACCAACTCCCGGCGACCGTCTGACCAGCATATCCCTTCATGCGAACTCGCGTTAAAATCTGCGGTTTCACGCGATCCGAGGACGCCGCGGAGGCGGCCCGTCTCGGAGCGGACGCCATCGGGCTGGTGTTCTACCCGCCCAGTCCCCGCCATGTGGACATCGACCGGGCCGTAGCGATCTGCCGGACATTGCCGGCCTTCGTGACCGTGGTGGGGCTGTTCGTGGACGAAGCCCGAGAGGGGGTGGAGCAGGTGATGGACCGAGTGCCGCTGGATCTGCTGCAGTTTCACGGGGACGAGCCGGCCGAGTACTGCCGCTCGTTCGGTAGGCCTTATTTCAAGGCGGTGCGGATGGCGGCGGGGACCGACCTGGCTGGACTGGCGAAGGCCTATGGCGATGCCCGAGGACTTCTGCTGGATGCGGACGATGCCCAGGCCAAGGGCGGCACCGGCACCCGGTTCGATTGGGCCTTGGTGCCCGAGCGTTGCACGCTGCCGGTGATCCTGGCCGGCGGCTTGAAGCCGGACAACGTGGTGGCGGCGCTGGAACAGGTGCGGCCTTATGCGGTGGATGTCAGCAGCGGCGTGGAAAGTGCGAAAGGGATCAAAGACCACAACAAGATGGCGGCGTTTCTAAACGAGGTACACCGATTTGACCATGGCCAACAGTGACACCCAACCCTATGACTTGCCCGATGCCCGTGGTCACTTCGGCCCCTACGGCGGGGTCTTTGTGGCGGAAACCTTGATGCTGCCCATCCAGGAACTGACGGAAGCCTATTACCGCTACCTCAAGGACCCTGAATTCCTGGCGGAATTGGACTACGACCTGAAGCACTACGTGGGCCGGCCCAGTCCGGTCTACCACGCTCAGCGGTTGAGCCGCGAACTGGGCGGAGCTCAGGTCTTCCTCAAGCGGGAAGACCTCAACCACACCGGCGCCCACAAGGTGAACAACACCGTGGGTCAAGCGCTTTTGGCCAAGCGCATGGGCAAGCGCCGCATCATCGCCGAAACCGGCGCCGGCCAGCATGGTGTCGCCACCGCCACCGTCGCCGCCCGGTTGGGGTTGGAATGCGTGGTCTACATGGGCTCGGTGGACGTCGCCCGCCAGGCGCCCAACGTGCTGCGCATGAAATTGCTGGGGGCGACCGTGGTACCGGTGGAATCGGGCTCCAAGACCCTCAAGGATGCCTTGAACGAGGCCATGCGCGACTGGGTCACCAACGTCGACGACACCTTCTACATCATCGGCACGGTGGCCGGTCCCCATCCCTATCCCGCCATGGTTCGGGATTTCCAGGCCATCATCGGGCGCGAGTCGAAAACCCAGATGACCGAGATGACCGGACGCCTGCCGGATGCGCTGATCGCGTGCGTGGGCGGCGGTTCCAACGCCATCGGCCTGTTCTACCCCTACATCGACGACCGCCAGGTGGCGATGTACGGTGTGGAAGCCGCCGGCGATGGCATCGAGACCGGCCGCCATTCGGCCCCCCTGAGCGCCGGACGGCCCGGCGTGCTGCACGGCAACCGCACCTATCTGATGGAAGACGAGGACGGCGAGATCATCGAGACCCACTCCATCTCCGCCGGCCTGGATTACCCCGGCGTCGGTCCGGAGCACGCCTGGCTCAAGGACTCGGGACGCGCGCAGTACGTCAGCATCACCGATGCCGAGGCCATGGAGGGATTCCATACCCTGACCCGGCTGGAGGGCATCATCCCGGCGCTCGAATCCAGCCACGCCATCGCCTACGCCATGAAGCTGGCGCC
>VEPB01000269.1 GCA_012026715.1 Methylococcaceae bacterium
AAGCAGCCGGGCACCGAGCGCTTCCTGCTGGTGGTGGACCAGTGGGAGGAGTTGTACACCCTGGTGCAGGACATCCCGGAGCGGCGCGACGCCAAGGGCGAACTGATAGCGGAAGCTATCCCTGCCGCCGAAGTTGCCCGCCGCTTCGTCGACCAGCTGTTGGCGGCGACGGCTTCGGGCGCCTTGACCGTGGTGCTGACCCTGCGCGGCGATTTCGTCGGCAAGGCAATCGCCCACCGGCCACTGGCGGACCGGCTGCAGGATGCCCAGGTGATGCTGGGCCCCATGTCGGAGGTGGAGCTGCGCGAGGCCATCGAAAAACCCGCGGAGCGGCTGGATACCCGCTTCGAGCCCGGCCTGGTGGATCGTCTCCTGGAGGACGTCGGCCGCGAGCCGGGCCACCTGCCCCTGCTGGAATTCGTGCTGCAGCGGCTATGGAGTGACGCGGATCGCCACGGCGGTCCGCTGCGCAACCGGGCGTACGACGTCATGGGCAAGCTGCAGGGGGCACTGACCCGGACCGCCGATGACATCTACCAGGCGCTCAAGCCCGTCGAGCAGGAGCAGGCCCGCCGGCTGTTCCTGCAACTGGTCAAGCCCGGCGAGGAAGCCGCCGACACCCGCCGTCGCGCCCGCCTCGACGAACTGGGGGAGGAGGTTCGCGCCCTGGTCGGCACCCTCACCAAGGCCCGCCTCCTGGTGACCGACCGCCCCGGCGAGGCCGAGACGGTGGAGGTGTCCCACGAGGCCCTGATCCGCCACTGGGGTCTGTTCGGCGACTGGCTCAAGGCCGATCGCGGCTTCCTGCTATGGCGGGAAAGCCTCAAGGCCTTGATGGAAGAGGGTGGTCTGCTGCGGGATGCGCCCCTGGCCAAGGCGCGGGGCTACTACCAGGAACGCCGCGCCGACCTGAACGACAGGGAACGCCGCTTTATCGAAGCCAGTATTGCCGCCGACGAGGCCAAGCGGCGCCGGCTTCGGCGGCTGTCGGCCGCCGCATTCGCCCTGGTCGTCGCCTTGTGCGGCTGGCTGTATGTCAAGCTGGACGCGGAATGGGAAAAACGTCGGCCCATCTACCGCGAAGAGGATTATGTGCTTATCCCGGCGGGCAGCTTCCAGATGGGGGCGGGGGAGAAACAGGAGGGCGACGAAAGCCTTGATAGCGAAAGACCACAACATGCGGTCACGATCAAGGCATTCAGGCTCTCCAAATATGAAGTCACCTTCGAGGAGTACGACCGCTTCGCCTATGCCACCGGCCGGCGGCCGCCGTCGGATCAAGGCTACGGTGCCGGTATGAGCGATCAGGACCAGCGCCACTTGCCGGTGATCAACGTCACTTGGGACGAAGCGATGGCCTACGCCGACTGGCTGTCCGAGCAAACCGGCAAGCATTTCCGCTTGCCCAGCGAGGCGGAATGGGAATACGCGGCCCGCGCCGGCACCGCAACGCGCCGCTACTGGGGCGACGATGCCGGCCACAGCGAAGCCTGCCACTACGCCAACGGCCTCGGCCGCTCTCATTTCGGGGAATTGAAATCCCGCGGCTACCAGGTTTCCGAACCGCTGGATTGCGATGAGGCTTTCCTCCACACCGCGCCGGTCGGCCGGTTCCGGCCCAATGCCTCTGGGCACCATGACATGCTGGGCAATGTCTGGGAATGGGTGGCCGACTGCTGGCATGACGATTATTGGGGAGCGCCGGCGGACGGTAGCGCCTGGCAGGACGACAAGGCCTGTGAAAGCGGCAAGCGGGTCGGCCGCGGCGGTTCCTGGGACGGCCGGGCGTCGGGCCTGCGTTCGGCGGCGCGCCTCAGGGGCGCGTCAGGCGTCCGCAACGGCAACCTCGGCTTCCGTCTGGTCCAGGACTTATGACCCTTGGCGCTCTGTTCTTTTTCCCTGTGCGCTCTTGGCGCCCGGCAGGGCCGCCGCGCGGGTGTACTGGTTCCCAAGCTCTGCTTGGGAACCCCTTCCGGCGCGGCGCGATTTCATGTCCGCCGCCGACCGTTCGTGATGTCCTGGTACCACGGTTCACCGGGTTAGAACCAGTAGTCGGCGACGCAGCGGCCGTCCCGCGGCAGGTCGTCGAACGT
>VEPB01000312.1 GCA_012026715.1 Methylococcaceae bacterium
CACCTACGACCTCCATGCCACCGTGCTGCAGTTGCTGGGATTGGATCACCTCAAGACCATCTACATGAACAAGGGCCGCGCCGAGCGCCCCACCGTGGTCTATGGCGAGGTGGTGAAGGAAATCCTGACGTAAACCCGGACGTAGGTTGGGTTGGCGGCTCTTTGCCAACCCAACACCCAACCTTCAGATTCCGGCACACGCCGGCCATGAATTAACGAGTCGATGCGCACCCAAACCCTAACCGCCAGCCTGTTTCTGACGCTGGCCCTGACTTCCGTCCCCTCCATGGCAGTGGTCGACGAAGACTTCATGCAGACGGTTGAGGACACCCACAAGAGCCTGACCTCCAACCTGGCCGTCCAGAACGCTGAATCGTCCAACGTCGACGCCAAGCTGCTGGAAGGCTATTTCGTGGAAATCGAGGACCACTTCGTCAAGAAGGGCGACGCCCAGGACGGGGTGGAGCTGTCCAAGAAGAGCCGCGATCTGATCTTGGACATCGAAAAAACCATCGCCGCCAACGACTTCGATACGGCTTCCAAGTTTTCCGCTGAACTGGGCCGGACCTGCAAGGCCTGCCACAAGATCTACGACGACGAGTAAGCGGCCGGCATGAGCTTTTTTCGAATCGCGGCCGGCCTGATTTGCGCCGCGCTGCTGAGCCCCGCCGCCCGGAGCGCCGAACGCCCGCCGGAATCACCCGAAGCCATCAAGCAGCGCATCGGCAGCGGCGATCCGCTCGCAGGCAAAGCCAAATCGGAAGCCGAACTGTGCCAGGGCTGCCACGGCGAGAACGGGGGCAGCATCGCCGTGGGCGTGCCCAATCTGGCCGGCCAGTATGCCGCCTACATCGCCAAGCAGTTGCAGGATTTCCGTTCCGGCGCCCGCCGTCACCGCATCATGACCGCGATGTCGGAAGGCGTCAGCGAAACCGATTCCAATGATATCGCCGCCTATTTCGCCAGCCAGCCCCCCATGCAGGGAGTGGCCGGCGAAGCCAATGCCGCCGCGCGCGAACTGTTTCTCTACGGAGATGTAGACCGCAACCTGGATGCCTGCGTCAGCTGCCATGAACCCTCCGGCGGCGGCAAGCTGGCCGCCGGCGTGGCTTACCCGCGGCTGGCAGGCCAGGCCAAGGGCTATCTCCGGGTCCAGCTGCTCAACTGGAAGATCAATGCCCGCAGCAACAGCCCCCAGGGGGTGATGAACCGCGTAGCCGGCGCGCTGACCGAACAGGAGATCGCGGCATTGGCGAACTATCTCTCCGGAATTTGAACCGATCCTTCCACAACCCGAGCAAGCCCCATGAATCGTCTCGCAATCCCCGGTTTGATAGCTGCCCTGATCAACCTTCCGGCCCACGCCGCCCTGAAGGAAGGCGATACCGCCCCCGACTTCAACACCCCGGCATCGCTGGCCGGCAAGGCCTTCAACTTCTCGCTGAGAGACGCTCTGCAGAAAGGGCCGGTGGTGGTTTATTTCTACCCCTCCGCCTACACCGGCGGCTGCAACATCCAGGCGCACACCTTCGCCGTCAACCACGACAAGTTCACCGCCGCCGGCGCCTCCATCATCGGCGTCTCGCTGGACAGCATCGCCCGCCTCAACGACTTCTCCGCCGACCCCGAGTACTGTGCCGGCAAGGTCGCCGTGGCCTCCGATCCCGACGGCAAGATCGCCAAATCCTACGAACTGTCGATCCGGGAAGCCACGCCGGGCAAGAAGGACAGCCGCGGCGTGGACATCGACCATGGCTTTGCCGAACGCACCACCTTCATCGTCACTCCCGACGGCAAGATCGCCGCCACCCTCGGCGGCCTCAAGCCCGCGGAAAACGTGGAAAAATCCTTGGAAACCGTGCAGAAGCTGACCGCCGCCAAACATCCCTAATCCATTCGTAGGGTACGAAGCGCGTACCGAAACCCTCACCACACCAACACGGGAGAAATCCATGAAAACCAAGCTCATCCTAGCCCTGACCCTGGCCGGCGCCACCGCAACCGCCCTGGCCGGCCCCATCGAGGACCAGATCCGCTTCCGCCAGTCCGCCTATTCCTTCGCCGCCTGGAACCTGGGCAAGATCAAGGCGCAGGTGGTGACCAAGCCGGATACCTATAACAAGGAACAGGTGGCCGCGGCCGCCAACGCCATCGCGTCGGTCGCCAATGCCGGCCTCGGCGCGCTCTATGGCGCCGGCACCGAGCAGGGCATCGGCTGGCAGAAGACCCGATTGAAGCCGGAGTTTTTTCAGAAAACCGACGAGGCCAAGAAGGTCGGCGAAGC
>VEPB01000130.1 GCA_012026715.1 Methylococcaceae bacterium
GGCGCTGACGACCGCACAGATCCAGGGGCTGAGCACGGCGGCGCTGAACGCGCTCAAGACCAGCCAGGTGGTGGCGCTGACGACGGCGGACGTGGCGGCACTCACGACGACACAGGTTCCAACGTTGAGTACTGCCGCAGTCGTGTCGCTGACTACCGCTCAGGTCTATGCGCTAGAGACTTCCGACGTTGCTGTATTGACGACTCAGCAGGTCGTTGCGTTACGAACGACGCAATTGGCGGCTTTAGCTACTGGCGCAGTTGGCGCCTTGTCGACAGCTCAACTTTGCGCATTGTCCGATGTCCAGGTTTCTAGCTTTACGACCGCTCAGATCGGCGCGATCAGTACATCGAACATCAACGCGTTGTTCCAGACGACGCCGTTGGCTCTCGATCTGAACGGCGGTGGGGTGAACACACTTAATATCGGTCGAGGTGTTCAGTTTGATATTTTTGCCTCGGGAGAGAAAGTTCATACCGGCTGGATTGATTCCGGTGATGGCTTGCTGGTACTTGACCGGAATCAGGATGGCGTCATTAACGACGGTTCGGAATTGTTCGGTTCATCTACGGTGCTTCCGTCCGGTCAGAACGCCTCCGATGGCTACGCGGCTTTGCAGGCTCTTGATGATGGTGACGGGGTTATAACCAGCGCTGATCCCGTTTATGGGAAGTTGCGGGTCTGGGTGGATTCCAATTCCGATGGAATCAGTCAGACGGCGGAACTGAAAACACTCAGCGATCTTGGAATCACAAGTATCGATGCAACAGGACAAAGTACAGTTCAGCTTGATAATGGCAACCTACTGGGGCTGGTTTCGAGTTACCAGACGAGAGATGGCCAAACCCACGATATGGCGGATGTTTGGTTTGTTGCAGAGACACCACTGAGCGTAGAAGAAGACGGTTCCGAACTTCATGCCAATGTCAAGGAACTGGTAGATGCCATTACTAATTTCAATGAATGGACGGCGCAACAGGATGTTAATGACAGGACGGCGCTTGCCGATTTCGGTAGGGATGCTGTACCTCAGCCTGCTAATCTGTCGATTAACGTTTCAGTCGGTAACATGGCTGAACAGATCAAACAATATGGGGTAGGAAATAGCGCGGTACAGGTGAGCACATCCAACCTGTTTGGGACCGACGTGCCAAATCCGTTCGATCAACCGCAGAGCCTTGTGGATGGAGCTTGGCTTAAGCCTGGCGGTAAGGGCTGATCCATTCCCCTTTAAACCAACCTCCGTGGTCCGCTCCCAGATCTGGGGCGGATCGCGGGTGGATGTGAAAAACAATACCGGCTCAGATATCGAAGACGCTTTTTTGTGCTTCTCTGTTGTGAGCAGGTAAATTTCTGGGTGTTCCGATATTCCGTTCCTGCCAGTTAATCCATTCTATTTCCAGGAATTCTCTGGAAACGTTGCGACCGTTTGAATCCATGACCGCCGTAAATGACCTGGTGATTCAGGCAGTAGGGTTACAAAATCAAGGCCAGGAGGCTGCCGCCACGGAGCTGTTTGATAGCGTCCTCAATGAGGATCCTCGCAATGCGGCGGCTCTGTATTCCCTTGGGTTGATCGCGCTTAATCGGGGCGAACTGGCTAAGGCTTTGGAATACAGCGAGCGTGGCTGTGAGGCAGCGCCGAATTTCCCTCCTTTATGGTTTCTTCATGCCTCCGTTCTGCAGGCAACCGGGCATCCGCTTCAAGCCTTGACGAGCTACGACAACGCGTTAAAGCTTCAACCGGACTTTGTTCCTGTATTGATCAATAGCGGCGCGCTACTCAGGGAGTTGCATCGACATTCGGAAGCGCTTGACCGCTTTTTAAGAGTACTCGCCATTGAACCGAATCACCCCGGCGCTTTGGCTAATAGCGCGATTCTATTGACGGAGTTCAAACAGAGCGAGCGGGCGATTAGCTTCTTTGAACGACTGTTAGCTCTCCATCCGGATTACGATTATGGCCTTGGACTGTTGCTTTATGAACGATTACATATCGGTGACTGGGATGGTTTCGATACGTTGCGGGAAGCGATTCTGGCAGGCGTCCGCGCGGGTAAGCGGGTCTGCAAGTCGCTGGCTTTCATGGCGATATCCGGGGAGGTCAGTGAGCACTATTGTTGTACCCGGATCTTCGCCCATCATTTCGCGCCTTTAGCGGGCAAGCCGCTGTGGACCGGCGAGCGATACAATCACCAGCGTATCCGGCTCGCTTATGTCTCACCGGACTTGCGCGAACACCCGGTCGGTCATCTCATGGCAGGGGTCTTTGAACGGCACGATAAATCCCGTTTTGAGACCATTGCGATTTCCCTGGGCATCAACGATGGGAGCCGTCTGCGGGCACGCATGGAGGCGGCTTTCGATCATTTCATCGATGCCCAGAATATGGGCGCGCGCCGTATCGCCGAGTTGATGCGGGAGATGGAAGTCGACGTGGCGATCGACCTGGCAGGGTATACCTCTGATTCCCGTGTCGAGGTGTTTTCCCACCGCCCCGCGCCGGTTCATGCGAACTTTCTGGGCTATCCGGGTACGTTGGGGGTGAACTATATGGACTACCTCATTGCTGACCGGCATGTCATTCCTCCCGAGCACCAGCCGTTTTATAGCGAAACGGTGATGTATCTTCCCGATTGCTATTTGCCCGTTGATATAGGGATCCAGATTGCTGACCGGACGCCTACCAGGGAGGAGTGCGGCTTGCCCCAGACTGGGCCGGTACTTTGTTCGTTCAGCCACGATTACAAGATTACGCCGCCCTTGTGGGCGGCCTGGATGCGAGTTCTCCAGAGGATTCCGGCCAGCGTGCTTTGGCTGGCATGCCGCAACGAATCAACCCAGCGCAACTATCGCAAAGCGGCCCAGACAGCGGGGGTCGATCCGAATCGGCTGGTATTTGCGGCCCGGTTACCCCGTGTAGAAGATCATCTGGCTCGATACCGCCTGGCTGACGTGTTTCTCGATACCTGGCCTTACAATGCCCACAGCACCGCTGCGGATGCCCTTCTCGTTGGGCTTCCTGTGGTTACCTTCATGGGAAATGCTTTTCCTGCCAGAGTAGCCGCTAGCTTACTAGGGGCTGCCGGATTGCCGGAGCTTGTTACAAGTTCCTGGGAAGCTTATGAGGATCTGGTTGTTAATCTGGCAACCGATGCGGTTGCCTTGGGTCGAATCAAGGCAAAGCTGGCCGCCAATCGCGAGCGCGCACCTCTGTTCGATACCTCCCGGTTTACGGCCAATCTCGAGAAAATCGCCGAGGAAATGCTGAATCGACGACTGGCGATGAGCTGAAGCTTCAGTTTTGCCGGACCGGCTCAATTCTGAACCGGTAAGTCCTGCCAAAAGAGTCCAGCCGGATCGGGTGCGGGCCGGAGGTATCGTCCAATTCCCGGCCAGAAAACTGCAGCCGAAAGACGTAGGCGTCGGGGGTGTCGGCCAAAGTCAGGAGTGCCGGGATGGCCTGGCTGGTCCGGTCGACCTCGATCCGCAGACGGCGCTCACTGTCGCCCACTTCGATCCAGCCCTCGGTCACGCCCAGGCATTGTTGGGCCGAAATCAGCGCCGACCAGGCCCGGCCATGATCCGTTTGGGCCTCGGCGAGATGGAAAGTCTTCGGCTGTAGCCCTCCCAAATGTGTCGTCAGCAGCAGGTTTTGGCGATCGAATGCGTCGGGGTTGAACAGAAGGTCGCCCATCCGCAGCGATCCCGGCGGAATCTCCTGCCATCGCAGGGTGAGCTCCAATTCCACGGCGGGTTTGATGCCGCAATGGACTGTGACCGATTTGAGCACCGGACCCAACGGGGTCGGGATTTCCCCAGTAATCATAAGCCGTCCGTCCGATTCGAAAATGGCCGGTTCACACGCTTCAAGGTCGGTAACCTTGGGGCTTCCGGGCAGTTCCAGTACCGTCTCCCACGTGTAGAAGTCGGCGCTCCAGGCAATATCGTCCAGTTGCCCGTGGTGGAGCGTTCCTATCAGCCATTGCGGACCCAACTCCGCGAAGGCGAGTTGGTCAATCGTAAGACCCCGCCTTAAATTGAGGCGGAGCCTGACGCCTGCGGCATCGATGTCCAGGAATCGCCCGTTTCGCCCGATGCGGCAGCCACTGGTTCCCGCTGCCTCTTGCGCAGCGGTTGTTTTGGCGGGAAGCGGCCAGCGGGCCATCTCGCGCTGGGCGCGGCTCCGCCAGCGCTTCCAGCGATGCTCAGTCAAATGGGTGCGGACATCGCTGGCCCAAAGCTCGCAGAGCGTTTGCCAGTCTTCGTCGGTGACCGTTTCCGGTCGGATCAGCATGCCCCGGTAGATGCGTTCGCACCAGGTGTTGGCTAACGGAGCATCGCGGCCGCCGCAGGCCCAGCGGATCACGTTGTACTTGGGCTGTTTCTTGGTGGGTACGGGTTGGGCGGGGGATTCCAGCCGAACCGGTTGCCATGCGTGGGGCACGGGTGGCGATTGCAGAAGGCTGGCGGGCAGTACATGGCGGGCACCGCAAATCGCTAGCTGTTGCAGGGCTTCTCCGACGATTCGCCATTCGTCGTCGGCGATGCCTGCCTCGGTGCCATAACGGCCCGGCCGGAAGTTGAAGGTTTCCGCGTCGTTGCCATAGATGCACAGGGCTCGATCTTCACCGGCGCTGTCATGGCCCAGTACCCAGTCGATCCATTCTTCCAGCGCAATTTCGCCGTGGGCCAGCCGCTGAAACTTCTGGAAGGCGATCGAGTGGTTCCAAATCACTGGCAGTTCCACGCCGCTGCCTTGGGCTAGTTGCGGGTGGTAGCGCCAGGCCCGTGGCCATTCGGGGTGGATCGATGCGGGATTCTCCCATTCCATGATAACGGCCTCTGCGCTGGCTTGCCGGTACAGAGGAAGCAGGGATGGTGACCAGGCTTGTTCGTTGATCAACGCCAATCGAGGCGCTATTCCCAGTAACCTGCGGTAAGCCTGCCAGCCAAGCCGGAGGTTTTGCACGACGACTTCGCCCGGAACCAATGGACCGATGATCTGGGACCAGCCGCTGCCAATGAACTCCACCATGCCCTGGTCCATCAGTTGGCGCAAATCATCCAGCCAGGTCGGATCAAGATCGCCGATGCGTGTTAGTGTCCAGGCCGGCGCTTCGATTCCAAGCGGGATGCCGCGCTCGGATGCCAGCTGCAACAGGGGCCGGTAGCAGCGCTCCAGCACTTCTTTGTGCTGCTCCTCTTCGATTGAGGAATAAGCCAGGTTGAGATGCCAGACCGAATAAAGCCGCAACATCTAGAATCGCCAGGTTCGTGGGTCAGTCTCGGGTGCGCCCGCCAGGTCTAGTCCGCGAAGTTCCTCGAATGCGTTGGTCGGTAAGGGGGGCAATCCAGCGTGATCGAGTATTTCCCGCAGCTGTGACTGTCGATCCGGGCCTATCAGCACCAGCGGCCGGGCCGGGTGGTCCAGTGCCGCACGTAGCGCCAGGGCGTTGAGTGACAGCCCCCATGCGACCGCCATCCGCTTCGCGCGGCGGCGTGGCGCGGCCAGGCCGGCCAGGGCCGGAGGCAGGCTTTCGCCTTTGGCGGTTAAAACTCCTTGCAGGAATACCGAACGCAGTGCGAGCTGAACTCCCCGATCGGCGGCTTCTCCGGCGACTGCATCCAGTACCGATTGGTTGAGGAGGTTCCATTCGATCTGGATTTGGTCGAACAATCCAGAACGTACCGCCGTCAGAGCGTCTTCGACGCCATAGGTGCTGGCGCCGAGATGTCCCACACGCGGGTCATCTCGCAGGCTTTCCCAAACCGCCAGGAATTGGCGGGATGCGGCCAGCTGCGCCGTCCAGTTATGCCATTGGAGGCAGTCGACGTGGTCTCGATTCAGACGCGCCAAAGATTCCGCCAACGACCGTTTGGCGCGCTCGCCGAGATCGCCATCGGTCGGCAAATTCGATAGCTTGCTCCACACGGCGATGCCTCGCGGCGGGAGTAACTGTCCCAGCCGCTGTTCCGCCATGCCATAGCTGGGGGCTGTGTCGAACACGGAGATGCCGGCGCCCAAGGCATGGTCGATGACGGCTTTCACCTCTGCATCCGCGGCGACTTGGCGCGTTTCACCGTGGGAGGCGATCCCGTAGGGTAGCCCCAAGGCCACGCTGCCGAGAACTAGGCGTGTGAGGGTCGACATGTAGGTTAGACGTGAGCTTAGATGAGGATAGCGATTTCCTCAGCTAGCGCGAAGGCGCCATCGACCGCCAGGCGTGATCGGGCCGCGGCCGCCAGCCTCCTAGCGCGTTCGGTGTCAGCCATCAGTTGAGCCAGCGAGGCCACCGCGGATTCCCAGGCATCAGACACGACAGCCACGTTTTCTGCGGCTAGCGCCTCGAGTTCCCGGTCATCCCTGCCGTCATACGGCGAGAACACCACGGTTGGACGTCCGCATTGCAAAGCTTCGAACAGGGAAACGCCGTAGACTGTGAGCACATAGCCGCTCTCTGCCAGAAGATTCCCCAATCCTTCCGGCGACTGCTCAATTGTCCAGCTCAGGCTTGGCATTTCGGGTAGGTCCGGCGGGTCGGCGTAGGGGCCTTGGACCCAGCAAACTGTTGTTCCTGGTGGCAGGCCCGCGTCCAACAGGCGGGGCAAAACTCGTCCCAGGCCTGTGACATCGCTGCCGCCGGTGAGCACCAGTACCCGCATGCCCGGCTGCCACTCGGGCGGTGACGGATGGCGGCGGATGAGATAGCGATCCCAGCCGAAGCGGACGTGAGGGGCCAGATCAGAGCGCCGGTCCGGCGGCATATAAAACGAGGGCAGCCACACCAGTTCCAGCCGCTGGACTTGATCCAGCAGGCCATCCACGGCGATGCGGGCTATTTCCCGGCGTCCAAGATTATCCAGAAGCCCTACCAGTTCGTCTGGGATTTGACGTGGGTGCAGATCGAAAACCACCGCATCGAGAGTTTCTTTGGCGCTGATTCGGACGATTTGGTCGCAAAGGGATTGGTTTTCGGCGAGGCATCGCCAGGGAAATCTCTCAAGATCTCTTCGGGCCAGAATTTCGCCGCAAATCAGCAGTCGGCACGCCACGCCGGTCTGACGCAAGGTATTCGCCAATACCAGCATTCTGGTCAGGTGGCCCAGTCCGACGGCGGGGGCAGCATGGCAAACCAGCAATATCATGGGAGAGTGCGAATTACGGGTTGAAGTGAGTTCGGACTGCCCGCAGCGGCCGCAGGCCGTCGATTGGATCGGTGCGCCACTGGCGATCGGGCAGTTCGGTCGGCACCGGCTCCTTGACACCATCACCGTCCGCAATCACAGCGTGGCGCACCTGTTCGATCACCGGTCCGATCTGTTGCGGCAGCCAGCAGTGGCCAGCCGCGTACTCGTCCCCGCTGCCGTCCAGGTCCAGGTGGAATTCGACCACCTCGGCGCCCCAGCGATGGATCGCCCGGTGAATGACGCCCGGGTCGACCGTGTGGTCGGACCAACCGACTCGGCAGCCGGTGGCGGTGCGGAGGGTTTCGATGGCGGCAAGGTTGGCTTCCCTGTAAGGAGTTGGATAAGCCGAGGTGCAATGCAGTAGCGTGAGGTCGTCGCAGCCACGGTCCTGTAAGACTGCAATTGCCGCCCGTATTTCGTCGATAGTCGCCATGCCGGTGGACAGGATCACCGGCTTGCCGGTGGAGGCGCAGGCCGCCAGCAGGTCGTGCCAAAGCAGTTCGTAGGAGGCGATCTTGTAGAAGTCTACATGGGCTTCCAATTCATCCACCGCTGCCAGGTAGAACGGGGTACACCCGAACTGGATGCCGTGTTCCCGGCACCTTGCGGCGAGGATGGGCAGGAATTCCAGCGGCAGTTCCCATTCCTTGCGGCGGCGGTGCGGCTCCGATTTCTCAAGGATTTCCGGTGCAAACAGCTGGTTAATCCGGAACAGCTGAAACTTCACCGCGTCGCAGCCGACCGCCGCGGCACAATCGATGAATTCCAGCGCGCGGTCGAGATTGCGGCCGTGGTTGCTGGATACTTCGGCGATGAAGCGGATGCTCATGGCGAAATTTCGATATCGACGCAGTTCAGCGCCGATTCCACACGCTCAAGCGCTTCGTCGCGAGTTTCCCCCTCCACGATCACAAACCCGAACCGATCCGGGTGCATGCGGATAGCCGGCTGAACGTCACCGGGCTGGCGGAAAAAACCGTAGTGCAGCAATCCTGGCGATGCCTGAAGGGCCTGTTCGCCGGAAATTCGGCGAATGACGCCCGCGGGAGGAAACCAATAGCGAATCGCCGTCGCCTTGTTCCGTTTGGGCGACAGATCCTCGACCGATACCGGTTCACCCAGTGCATGAGAGATCACGGCATCAACCAGGCTGACGCCGGTCGCTGCCGGTATTTGGTGGCTAGCAAACCAGCCACCCGAAAGCCGAGCCGCCAATTCGATGATCAGCGGGCTTCCATTCTGGTCGAGTACCAGGTCGCCTTTGACGATACCGGTCGTGATACCCATCGCGGTGGCGCCCCGCAGAATGACGCGGTCGATGACGGATCGCTGATGCTCGCTGAGGGTCGCGGGTATGGTCCCGCCGTCTTCGATGATGTTGGGCTTGAATTGATTCAGCCGCGAATAATTCCGCTCGGAAATTGCCGGGGTATGGCATTGTCCGTCGAGGACAAACGATTCGGTCGAGAGTTGGATTCCCGGCTCGAATTTTTCCAGGATTAGGCGCCCGGATTCACCCCAGCGCCGGGCTTCGTCGATGCACCAAGGGAGATCGCTTTGCGCGTCGATCAGCAGTACGCCGCGGGCCCCGCGTCCATCCACGGGTTTCAGCACATACCGCTGATTGTGGCGGTCAGCCGTCAGTACCTCCAACTGATCGGCGTCGGCGACTTCGGTAAACCAGGGACAAGGGACTTGGCTGGACCGGAAGCGTTCCTTCATCAGGAGTTTGTCCGAGGCGCAACGGGCGGCGTCCAGCGAAATCGAAGGCAACCGGAGTTCGTCTGCCACTCGGGCAACGGTATAGGGAACGTCGTTGGCGATGGTCATGACGCCGTGGATGGGGTGCTTCCGGGCGAATTCCCTCGCCTGTTCCGCGGTAGCGTCGGGATCGCGTGTCGAGGCGATCAGTACGTGGTCTGCCAGCTTCAATGCCGGTGCGGACGGATTGGCATCGCTTCCGACGATGTTAAGCCCGCGCCGCTTGGCAGCTTCGTAAGCAGGAATTTGTTCGGCCCCGCCGCCGACGATCATCAGGGTCCTAGCCAAGCAGGTACATCCCACCGTTCACGTTAAAGGTCTGTCCCGAGATATAGCTCGCCTGGTCGGAACAGAGATATGCCACCAGAGAGGCGACCTCGTCCGGGGTTCCAAGCCGGCCCATGGGAATACCCGCGACGCGCGCGCGCGCCTGTTCGTCGGTCATTTCGTCGACGATCATGTCGGTGTCGATCAATCCCGGGGCGACGGCGTTGCTGCAGATTCCCTGCTGGGAATAGAGCTTCGCGAGGGATTTGGTGAAGTTGATCAGGCCGGCTTTGGCGGCTGCGTAATGGACTTGATAGATTCCACCCCACTGGCCGCCGACCGACGAGAGGTTGACGATGCGACCATACCGCCTTGTCAGCATGCCGGGAATCGCCTGCCGGCAGCAACGTACCGCGCCGAGCAGGTTGGTTGATAACATGGTTTCCCAGTCATCGTCCGTGAGCTCCAGGAATGGCTTGATCTGAGAAATGCCGGCATTGTTGATCAGGATATCAACCGGGCCTAGCTCGGCTGATATCTGTTTAAAGGCAGTTTCGACCAATCGTTCGGAGTTTATGTCGATCTGAAGCGGGATCGCCGCATCGTGTCCACGGCATAATTCCTCCGCCATAGCCCGATTGTTCAGATAACCCACGGCGACCCGATAGCCGCCATCGATCAGCGCTGCGGCGATTGCGTGACCGATTCCCCGGCTGCCGCCGGTTACCAGGGCTGTTCGTGCTTTCTGTGGTTCGTTCATTTACGAAGCACTTTTCGCACGATGGCGGCTTTGGCTGCCTGAACAATGTGGGGTGCCGTCAGCCGGTATTTTTCCGCCAATTCTTCAGGTTCGCCCGATTCGCCAAAACTGTCGCGTACACCGATAAATTCGACGGGGGAAGGCGCCAATTCAGCGAGGCATTCAGCAACGGCGGCCCCCAAGCCGCCATGGATGTTGTGATCTTCCGCGGTGACGAAACAGCCGGTTTTCTCGGCGCATTCGACGATGAGTTCACGGTCCAGTGGTTTGATCGTCGGCATGTTGACCACTCGCGCTCCAATTCCCTCGGTAGCCAGGATATCGGCGGCGTCCAGAGCACGTGCGACTTCGACGCCGCAAGCGATCAGGGAGACGTCGGGGCCTTCCCGCAGAATCTGGCCGCGGCCCAATTCAAACCGGTGTCCGGGTTCGAACAGACGCCGAGAGGGACTCCGACCGGTACGCATATAGACTGGTCCTTGGTATTCCAGAATGGCGGCTGTGGCCAGTTCGGTCTCGTAGGGATCGGCGGGGGCAACGACCACCATGCCGGGGATGGCCCGAAAGGCCGCCAGATCCTCCAGGCATTGCGCCGATCCGCCGTCCGGGCCGACATCCAGGCCTGGGTGGCTGGCGACCAGTTTCACGTCGCGTTTGGCGTAGGCGACGGATAGCCGCGCCTGCTCCAGTGCTCTCAGCATGAACACGGCGAAGGTAGTGGCGAATACCGGAATTCCGGTTGCTGCGAATCCGCCGGCGGCCGCCACCATATTTTGCTCGGCGATGCCGAATTGATAGAACCGGTCGGGATGGGCGGCCCGGAACCGATGGACGCCGGTGCCGCCAGCGACGTCGGCGTCGAACACGACAAAGTCGCGGCCGTCCTTAGCCAGTCTTACCAAGGCCCGACCGAAGGCCTCGCGCAAGGTGTCGCCGGATGAGCCGATTTGCTCGGGTGTGCTAGTTTGACCAGTGGCCATTGAGATAACCGTCGATTTCGGAAGGACTGGCGCCTAAGTCTGTCAAAGCTTGCGAGAGGTCGGCGTCGCTCAGCTTGACGCTGCCGTGCCACTCGGGTCGACCTTCCATGAAACCGACCCCTTTACCCTTGAGCGTGTGGGCGATGATGAAGCTTGGGGTGTCGCAGCGATCGGCTGTTTCCAGGGCAGTCTGGATGGCACTTGGATCATGGCCGTCAATTTCCTGAAGGTGCCAGCCGAAACTCCGTATCTTGTCAGCCAGGGGTTCCACTGCCAGCACCTTGGCCAGGTAATCGTCGCTCTGTAGCTTGTTGTAGTCCAGGATGGCGCAGAGCTTTCCCAGGTTGAAGTGGGCGCCGCACAGCATCGCTTCCCACAATTCCCCTTCCTGTAACTCACCGTCGCCGAGCAGGACGAAGACCCGTGCCAGATTACCCTGGTGCCGGAGACCCAGGGCCATGCCCAGTGCCGCAGAAAAACCCTGGCCGAGCGAGCCGGTGGAGGTTTCGACCCAAGGCGTCGCGCCGACATGGGGGTGACCCTGCAGGGAATGGCCCAGTTTACGGAAACCTTTCAGCTGTTGAACCGCAAACATCCCGGATAGAGCGGCCACGGCGTACAGGGCCGGAGCCGAATGACCCTTCGATAGCACCAAACGGTCGCGCTCCGGCCACTCTGGGTTGGCAGGGTCGTAACGCATGTGCGAGAACAAGCCGATAAGCAGGTCCGTACAGGATAACGCGCCACCAGGGTGACCGGAGCCCGCTGCGTGTATGGCGAGAAGAACGAGCCGGCGGGCTGTGTTCGCTGAACGCTGGAACTTAATCGTCATTTCTGTTGTATGGCGGTTGGGCGGATCGAATATTGAAATTAACGATATCTGTAAGTATGTCGATGCAGGACAAAGTCCCACCTAGGTGCCCTGATTCGGCAGAAAAAGAGAAAGCCAAAGCCAGTCGTCTGGCTTGTTGGGAAATGTCCGAAAATGCCAGGTTTGTTGCGCAAAGCATGAAATAAATTCAGAATAATTTCGTGTGTTTGAATTGGTTGGAAAGCCAATGGATTCGCTCAGTAGTCGTCTGCTGGGATTGCGTAGAGGACGGTTTCATACACTGTTTGGCTGTGATGGCCCAGGAAAAACCGGTATCGCGGATTGATCCGCTTAATATATTGGGGAATCATCCAAATGTCAGCGGGTTTGTGGTAAACGCAAATTTGCAACTTCGGACAGTCGGCTCGGAGGGTCTCCGATGCACCCTGCAATGCGGCAAGCTCAGCTCCCTCAATATCCATTTTTATCAAATCAATCGAAATGCGATGTTGCCTACGAAAGTCGTCTATTGAAACGACTTTAATCTCTTGATCTCCATTTTCGCTAATCCGATGCTGAGCACTTCCAGTGGTGGATCGAGAAAGGCTAGAGGCCGTGGTGGAACTCCAGAGTCCGCTATTTATGGCAGTGATGACGTCGCTGCGGACAGATTCATCGATGCTGCGAGAAAGCGCCTCATAGTTCGCTGGCTCGGGCTCGAAACTGTATATTTTGCCTTGTCCCCCGATCGATTGGTAAAATAAGTTTGCAGTATCTCCAATCCAGGCGCCGCCATCGATTACAACGTCACCTGGAATGGCGTGGACACCCCTATGCTGGTATTGAGGATAATCGGAGACATCCAGATAAGCGGGATCTAAACTCATGCGGCTCCTGAGAATTCCATAGAGAACATTCTTGGATGCGTCATCCTCAAGTAAATCGCAAACATCCTGCGCACCCTTTAAGAATATTTCGTCGAGAAAAAATCGGTGATGGCTCAGCTCAATATTTAATGTCCAGCCTACATAGCCCAGCGATATATAGTTCTTTATGCCCAGGGATATAAGCTGATTTGCGATATCTTTTTCCCAGTCGCTTGCAATGACTATCGGGAATTTTGCATCAACGGCGGCGGTAGGTGGATTGATGTCGAGCCCAAATAATTGGGAGCCATGCTTAGATGCGTCGTTGTCGACAAAGAAAGCGACTCCTATGGATCTCTTCGTCAGTTCGCTGTATACAGCCCTTCCGGTTCCGCCGGCGCCAAATACGATCACTTTGGGGGCCGACTCCAAATAGGTCAATGGGTTGACGAGAGGTGTGGCTTCAAGAATTCTATTTAGATCAGACATGACATTTACCTTCATGATATTGCGGTACGCCTCGCTGGATCATCAGAAAATGCCTGATTTTATTCCAAGCGGCACTAGCCACTCTTGGTGCAGGGCGACAGTGATGTTTCTGAGGCCCAGTTGCTGAGCCGATCGCAATATTTCCGGCTCGTAGGAGTAGGAGGTGATTAGTATCAGATCGGCGGTATGGAGTGTTGGGTCATTTGGAGCGAACACGCGCAATCCAAGAATGGACGTGTCCTGCCTGTCCTTAAGGGAGTCTATGAATCCTGTTACGTTGTCCAAAGCGATTTCGCCAAATGTTTTTCTGAGGTAGTAAAGTATTTTTGAGCCGTAGATTCCGGCGCCCCAGAACAATGTCTTCTTTGTCTTTATTCCTTCATAAATTCGTTCGAGCGCTTTCTTTACGATATCCGATGAGAGGGCATTGTTGCTGGGTATGGTTCGGTAAAGGTTGTCGGGATAGCTGTCATTGAGTTTTGGATCGTTTAGGGTAAGCCAGCCTTGGTTATTGGAGAAAAAACCTTGATATTGCTCCGGAAGGCATGTCGACCTGTCGTAACCAACGCACCCGTTGATCGAAGTGCATGAAATCGGGCCGGTGAGGGGGTTGAAGCCTCCTCTATAGATATTGCCATGGCTTGAATGTATGCTCTCGCAAGTCAGGAATTCACCGCTTTCCATGTCCAGCACAAAGCTCTTGTGGCCCGCTCTGCATGTCAGCCCAAAGGTATTCATGCCTCCGGGCGTGCGCGAGTACAGTCGTATCAGGCTTCCTGGCTCATGAGTATGTTTTTCGATGAATTCAAACTCCGCGTCGCTGAAGTCGTTTGGATAGTTCTTGTTGTTGTAGGGACCTTCGAGTACTGATAAGGTATAAGGCCACCCTTTGGATTGGCATATTGCGATTATTTTTTCGAAGTTCTGAAGTCGATCGGGCAGCGACACCATGACCAGGATGGGGTTGTAATTGGCGTCAAACAATCTGTTGAATTTTTCCAGAAAGATATCCGGGTTGGCTTCCGGATGGAGCGAGGTCTTTATATAACTTACCCTTTCAGCGGGGACAAGAGAGCTGAATTTCGTTACGTCAAAAGTCAGATTGGAGAAAAAATAGAAGAAATGTTGGTCCTTGAGGGTGGTAATCAGATGTTCAAATCCAGGATGTATCGTCGGCTCTCCACCGGACATCCCGATCAGCCAGGTTTTCCCGGATTCGTTGAAAAATTGGATGACACAATTGATGTCGGCTTCGTTGCGACCGCGTCGAACCGCTTTCTTGATGCGCGGACCGCTACAGTAGACGCAACGATAGTTGCACGCGGTCGAGAGTTCGATGGCACACTCGGCGTCAAATTGAATATTCTTATATCCGTAGGCTGAGGTGGGAAAGGTCATCGTATTCTACCGAATTCAATGTAGGTATTGGTTATACGAAAATTTTGATCCTTTAGGTCCCGATTGTATAGGGCGTCTGCGTAGTTAGGAAACAGCGTAAGGGCATTTATGAAGTATTTCTTGCTATGTTTGTTTTTATAAAGGGAAGTTGCAATGCCCAAGTTATTGAGGCCAGCCGGCGAGTTTGGGCAGGAGGCTAGGTGTTGGTGCAGGCTGTCGGATGCAACGGCGTAATCCCCGTGCCTGAGGGCTAATGTGCCCAGATAAAAAAGTCGGTCGGATTCTTGGTCCGGGTGCCATTCATTTTGAGCAGCCGCGTAGGCTTCGTCGAGAATATTTAGATAGATTCCGCGCAGACAGCGCAGGCGGTTAATTTCTCCATCCGAATAATTTCTTTCCCGATAGAGGTCGGCGATGAAATCCGTCGTATACTTGGTAAGAATGACATTGGTTGCGCGGAGGCTGGATGCCAGATCGGAGCTGAGTGATCCGCCGGTTATTCGATATTCCAGACCCACGGCAGGGATGCGCGCAAACGTGCGCCCCGCAGCACTGCATTTTAGCCAATAGTCATAATCTTCCGAATATCGAAGCGATGGGTCAAAGTCAATGCTATGAAAGCAACTTCGCGATATTAACGGATGGGGTAGCATCACGTTTCGCTCGAATAGGCGGGTGAAGCAGCGATCGCTCTCGATAAATTTGGGGACATCGAGGATGCCGGGCAACGTTTGGGATCTCTGATCGATTTGGGCGTAGCGGTCAATAACGAGATCGGAGCCAGTGGATTTATGTCCTGCTAGCAGGGATTCGATTCGGCCGGGATACATCCGATCATCGGCATCCAGCCAGACCAGAAAATCTCCTGAGCATTCGAATTTCAATCGCTGCCGGGCGTACCCAATGCCGTTATTGACTTCGGATCGAATAATTCGAATCCTCGGGTCGTGAAAGGAGCGCAATAGCTGCTCCGTATTATCTGTGCTGCCGTCATCGTATACTAATACTTCTATTATCGGATAGGTTTGAGCCAGGGCGGATTGAATGGCTTCGCCGAGGAACTTCGCACAATTGTAAGTGCCGATTCCGATAGTCACCAACGGTTTGGGGTTCATGTCCTGCCTCCGAGGCTATCGAGTTATTCTCGGGTTAGCCGCTGAAATCCGGCGTGAGAAACTGGGGAGACTAACAATCGGTCGGGCGAAGTTCGTGCTAACAGTGAGAAAACGTCGTTGATGGCGTCACGGTAGTCCGAGATGTCGTCGTCCCGATGCGCCAGGGATGGTTTGAATTGGCGAAATGCCAAGAAGTTGCGCTGGAGCATTTCGACGGTGAACCGTGTGTTCATCTCGTGGGGGTGGGTGTGTCGAAATGTGAAGCTTGCGAGGCTCGGCAAGCCGGAAACCTCCAACTCCAACCCGCTCGCATGAGCCGCCTCTTGCCAAATACGCTTGATGGTTTCGCCGGCGGTGATGATGTGTGTGTGGGTGTCGCAGCGACAGTATTTATTGAGAGTTGCCAAGGCGGCCGTGGGACCGATTCGATCGGTCCAGTTGGTGCTTGAGATGAAGGTGGTCTGGGCCGCCTGCATGACCTGCTCCGTGCCGATGACCGCCGACATGGCGTAGCCGTTGGCCATCGATTTGGCGAACACCGCGATGTCGGGATAGATGCCGTAGCGGCGGTGGATGCCGCCGGCACACATGCGGTAGCCGCTGGTGATCTCGTCGAATATCAGCACCGCGCCGATCTCGGAAGCAAGGTCGCGCAGGGACTGCAGGTATTCGCCGGGGGCATCTTCGCCCCGTGCCGGTTCGATGACGATGGCGGCAATCTGTTTCTCACGGCCCCTGATGGTGTCGCGCAGCGAGCCGATGTCGTTGAAATGGAAGGGCACGGCGGTGCCGGTGAGCCCCCGTGGTACGCCGTTGGGCTGCAAGCCCGGCATCAACTGACCGTCCAGGCCGGAATCATCCGCCAGATTGGCCGCCAGATACCAGTCGCACCAGCCGTGGTAACCGCTGAACAGCACCACATCGCGGCCGGTATGGGCGCGGGCGATGCGCACCGCCACCGACATGGCCTCGCCGCCACCGCGGGCATAGCGCACCATGTCGAACCAGGGGTGCAGTTCGATCAGTGCCTCTGCCAGTTCCACTTCCTCCGGGCAGTTCAGCGTGCTGTTGACGCCGCGGCGGATGGCTTCCACCACCGCACCGTCCACGTCGTCGTCGGCATATCCGAGGATGCAGGCCCCCACCGCCATGATCGACATGTCGATGTATTCCTTCCCGTCCAAGTCCCACACCCGGCAGCCCTTGGCCTTGGAGTAGTAGGCCGGCCAGATCTCCGGAGCGAACATCTCCGGGCGTTTGGACAGTAGCTGGGTGCCGCCCGGAATGAGTGTCTTGGCGCGGCGGTAGCAGTCGTTGCTCAAACTGTTGCGAAAAGACGGAGTGCTCATGGGCGGGATCTAGGGCCGAATAAGGAAGCCATCAGAATTGCGCAGGGCTGCGGGCGGGTGTCCAGGAGGTTCCCGGTAATAGTAGACGACTACGCAGCAGCGATGCGGGTTCTGACCGTGATGCGCTGGAGTGGTCGGCGAACGGCGCTGGCTGCCGATCCCCGCGAGCTTTTGCCGATGGGCAGCGGAACTGATTGATCCTGCGCGAAACGCCTTTTGGCAGTTTGACCTGTGGAGAAGGCATTGGTAATGTCGATGGTCACCCGCACCGCACCTACAATTTGAGTATTCCCAAGATCGACATTGTCCAAGGAGATATTTATGCCCGGCCATGTCTACAAAGTCATCGAAATCGTCGGTTCGTCGACCGTGAGCACCGACGACGCCATTAGAAGCGCTGTCGCCAAGGCGGGGGAGACGGTTCGTCACCTCAACTGGTTCCAGGTGGTGGAGACCCGGGGCCATATCGCCGAAGGCCAGGTGGCGCATTTTCAGGTGGTATTGAAGGTCGGATTCCGGCTGGAAGACTGATCTGTCCCGAAACTTTCCGATAAAAACCGATCCATGACTATTCCGTCCGCCCGTCTCTGTTTTTTACTGGCCCTTCTGTTCTGCCTCGGCTTGCTTGGGGCCGCGCTCTATTTCCAGTTCGTCGGCGGGCTGGAGCCCTGTCCCTTGTGTATTTCCCAGCGCATTATGGTGCTGGCGGTCACCCTGGTGATGCTGGCGGCGGTGCTCCACAATCCTGGCCGGCTGGGGGTTCGTGCTTACGCGGTGGCCGGAGCGCTGGCGGCGCTGGGTGGCGCCTCGGTTTCGGGCCGCCATGTCTGGCTGCAACACTTGCCGGCAGAGGAAGTGCCGGCCTGCGGTCCGGGACTGGAATACATGTTTCACAACCTGCCCCTGAGTGCGACCCTCAAGGCCATGCTGAGCGGTACCGGCGACTGTGCCAAGGTGGATTGGACCTTGCTGGGGCTGAGCATGCCCGCTTGGGTGTTGATCTGTTTCCTGGGGCTGGCGGCGTGGAGTCTTGCCCAGGCGTGGAATCTCCCTCGCGGAGACAAGGCCTGAATCCGTTTCATCGGTGGCACCGATCTCGTCGTTCTCGCTTGGGGTCTCAGACAGCTCGCGGGTGACGGTTTCCGTAAAAGACTATGAACGCAGCGTCGTCGGCGAGTATTACGATGACAACTGGTTGGCCGCAGTTGTCGATGTTCATGCTGGGGCGTTCTCCGGTCAATTCACCGCCGCCTTGGAGACCACGGACTTTGTTCGCTTCCGCGATCAACTGCTCCGACTCTATGAAACCTTGTCCGGCAAGGCGGAGTTTTGCAGCCTCGAAGGGCAGTTATATCTCGAGTTGGCCGGAAACGGTCGCGGTGGCATGGACGTCTCCGGCCGGGCGAGCGACCGGCCTGGCATGGGGAATACCCTCAGCTTCGATTTTGAGGCCGATCAGACCGATTTGCCGCCTGTGCTGAAAGGCCTGAACGAAATCATCCTGGCATTTCCCGCACGGAGCGTCTGAGCAATTTCTATCTGCGGATTGCGATTGCGGACGCTGATCACAATAGCGAATTGCCGCTCGATTCCGAATAGCGCGATACTCGTTCTGGCCTGTTCCCCGTCGGGGCGAATTGCGGTTTAGATTCGGCGCCGCTGTGCCTGGGTTGGCGATGATGGTTCCGCACCAGTTCCAGCTCGAGAAAGTCTTCCCACGGCAGGGCGGCGCTGTAATAGTAGCCTTGGAAATAACGGCAGCCCCGCTCATCCAGAAATCGTACTTGCTCGTCCGTTTCCACACCTTCGGCAACCACTTTCAGGCCCAGCCGCTGGGCCATGGCCAGGATGGCGTCGACGATAGCGGCATCGCCGGGATCGGTGATGACATCGGCGATAAAACTGCGGTCGATCTTGATCTCGCTGACGGGCAGCCGTCGAAGGTAGGCCAGCGACGAGTAGCCGGTGCCGAAATCATCGATGGAGAAACGTACCCCCAGTTCGCGCAGCGCGGTCATTTTGCCGGCGGCTTCGTCCAGATCGTCCAGCACGGCGTTTTCGGTGAGTTCCAGGATGAGATGGTGGGGCGCCACCCGGGCGGCCATCAGGGTGGAACGGACCTGGTCGACGAAGTCCGCTTGGCGAAACTGGCGCGGACTGACGTTCACGGCGACGTCGCAACCCCTGCCTTCCTGTTCCATGAGCCGGATGGCCTGGCAGGCCCGCTCCAACACCCAACTGCCGACCACCGTGATCAGCCCGGATTCTTCGGCGATGGGGATGAAAACGTCCGGCGAGACCCAGCCGTGTTCGTGCCGGTACCAGCGGGTCAGCACTTCGGCTGCCGCCAGGCGACCGTCGGCGGCCACCTGGGGCTGGAAATGCAGGCTCAATTCGTCGCGGTCCAATGCCGCGCGCAGCGCCCGCTCCAGTTCCAGGCGCTTCTCCGCCGCGGCCTGCATGCTGGCTTCGAAAAAGCGCACCGTGTTTCGCGAGCTTTCCTTGGCGCGGTACATGGCGGTGTCGGCCTGTTTGAGGGCGTCTGCGGCTTCGCGACAGCCGTCGGGGAAGACGGCCACGCCGATGCTGGCCCCCAGGTGGTAAAGCTGACCCTCCAGTTCGAATGGACGTCCCAGTCCACTCAGGATCTTGTTGGCCACCTGCTCGGCTTCGTGGACCGCAGCCGCCGAGGAATCCGTAAAGGTGCTGAGCAACACCAGGAACTCGTCGCCGCCTAGCCGCCCGACCGAATCGGTTTGTCGCATCAGCAGTCGCAGGCGCTCGCCGACCTGCGCCAGCAGGAGGTCGCCGGCGCTGTGTCCCAAGGCATCGTTGAGGTGCTTGAAGTGGTCGAGGTCCACGAACATCAGCACGCCATGGCGACTCTGGCGCTGGCAGGTGAGGAAGGCATGGTTGAGACGATCGAGGATGAGGCGCCGGTTGGGCAGTCCGGTCAGGGTGTCAAAATGCGCCAGCCTAGCGATCTCCTCTTCGGCCAGCTTGCGTTCGCTGATATCCAGGAAGGTGCTGACGAAATTGGTGATGGTGCCGGCCTGGTCGCGGACTGCGTTGATGGAGATCCACTGCGGAAAGATCTCGCCGTTGCGGCGCCGGTTCCACAGTTCGCCTTCCCAGCGGCCTTCCTTCAGCAGCCGCTCCCACATCATCCGGTAGAACTCCCGGCTTTGCCGGCCGGATCTGAAAATGTTGGTCTTGGCGCCGACCAATTCCTCGGATTCATAGCCGGTGATGGCGCAGGCGGCACGGTTGACCCTCAGAATGGTGGTATCGGGCGCGGTGATGATGATGCCTTCCGATGTCTCGAAAGCGGTCGCGGCCAACCGCAGTGACGATTCCGCTTGGCGGCGCTCGTCGTGTTCGTAAGCGGCTGCGATGAGATTGGCCATGGATAGCGCGAAAAATCGTTCGTCCTCGCGCCAGCGCCTCGGGCTTCCCACGTGTTCGAAACACAGGACGCCGAGGGTACGGCCGAACAGCTTCACCGGTACGTCCAGCAAGGCGCCGATTCCCAAGGGTGCCAGATAGGACTCCGAGAACTCTCGGGTCATGGGATGCTTGCGGGCGTCGTCGGCGACCACCATGCAGTTGTTGAGTATGGCGCTGAAGTAGGCGGGGTAGAGTTCGTGGAGCAGCTCGATGCCGCTCTCGTGGCGCTTGGCGGCCGAGTCGTAGTTGTTGGCGCTGGTCAGCATCGAGCCGTCCGGCGCCAACCGCCAGAAACCAACCCGTTGGACCTGCATGGTCTTGGCGGCGGTTTCCGTCAGTTTTTCCAGCACTTCGGCCGGTTTGGCCTGGAACAACAATTCTTCGTCAATGAGGGAATAGACGCCCGCCTGTTGACCGGCCAAGCGCCGGGCATGGTCATTGGCGATCCGTACCGAGCGTTGCGCCGCCTGCATCGAAGCCCCCAGCATCAGGCCCACCGAGGCCA
Source organism: Methylococcaceae bacterium (assembly GCA_012026715.1). Taxonomy (GTDB): domain Bacteria; phylum Pseudomonadota; class Gammaproteobacteria; order Methylococcales; family Methylococcaceae; genus VEPB01. The sequence goes on from VEPB01000130.1 coordinate 20,940, forward strand.
GCGCCATCAGGAACAGATGCAGGAAGGCAAAACTCTCGCGAAAGTTGGGCCGGATGAACGGGCCTTGGCCGTTGGCGGTGGCATAGACCGCCACGGCGGCAATCACCAACAAGATCTGGCACAAGACCATCAGCGGAAAGCGCAGCGCCACCCAGACCAGAAACGGCAGGGCTCCGAACGACAGCGGCGCTACCTGCGGGCCGGAGGAAAAAAAGAACAGGCCCCAGAACAGCACAACGAAGACGCCCGCCATCAGGCCGGATTCGGCCCAGGCGGAAGGCGTCTTCGGCAGTGGCGGCGCGTGGGTCAGCGTCAGCAGGGCAGGGGCAACCACCAGAACCCCCATGGCGTCGCCGCCCCACCACACGACCCAGATGTAGATCAGCTGGCTGAGGCTGGAACTGCCGTGAGTCCACAGGGCAAAGGTTCCGGCGCTGGCGCTTAGCATGGGGGTGAACAGCACCGCCACGGCAAGGAAGCGCGACACCGTCGCTGGATCGCGGAACAGATCGATGGTCCCCTCGCGCTGCAGCATGCGGCAGGCGACCAGGGCGGGCAAGGTATTGCCGATGGCGACCGGAAGGCTATAGGCAATGCTGCCGGCAATCGTGAGATTGACCAGGAAGGCCCCCAAGGCGGTACCAACGACGGCCGGAAAACCGAATCGCCAGACCGCGGCAAAGGCGAGGCCGCTGGAGGGCCAGATCAATGTGACCGAACTGCCTACGTAGGGGAACTGCAGACCCAATTTGCCACCGAGGAAGTACAGCAGTGCGACGGCCAGGGTGGTCCCCAAAGTCCGGCTGCTGATTGGCCGGGAACCCGCCATGCGTCAGGGCCGCTTCGGGAGATATGCGGTGGGCGTTCGCGGAGCCGCGGGTCGCAACGTCATGGGGAACAAGCTCTGAATCTGGGTGGAAGGTCCGATAACTATAGCCGAGCCTAAGTGCGTGCTGTCGGCGTCGATCAGCGCCGCCGTCCGCCGCCGCCCAGCAACGATCCCAGCACGCCGCGGGCGATTTCCCTCCCGACCTGGGACGCGATGGAACGCGCCGCACTCTTGGCGACGGTCTCCACCAAGCTGTCGCTGCGGCGATTCCGTCCCACCAAGATGTCGCCGAGTCCATCCAAGACCCGTTGGCCCAAACCGTCTCCCGCCGGAGCCGGGCCTCGTGTCCTGGGCGGTGGCGCGGATTCGACGCGGCCCCGCAGCAGTTCATAGGCGGATTCGCGGTCGACGGCGGTTTGGTAATGGCCGGCGAGCACCGAGGCGGTCAGCAGGGTCTGGCGCTCCCCGGCGGTCAGCGGGCCGATCCGGGTCGACGGCGGAATGATGTGGGCGCGTTCGACCACGCCGGGGGTACCCTTGGCGTCGAGCAGTGAAACCAGCGCTTCGCCCACCTCCAGTTCGCCGATCACCTGCTCCACGTCTAGCTTGGGATTGCTGCGCAGGGTTTCCGCCGCCACCTTGACCGCCTTCTGGTCGCGCGGCGTGAAGGCGCGCAGGGCGTGCTGGATGCGGTTGCCCAATTGACCCAGGACGGTATCGGGGATGTCGGCCGGGTTCTGGGTCACGAAGTAGACCCCGACACCCTTGGATCGGATCAGCCGGACCACCTGCTCGATCCGATCCAGCAGCGGTTTGGGCGCATCGGTGAAAAGCAGATGGGCCTCGTCGAAAAAGAACACCAACTTAGGCTTTTCCAGGTCGCCCACTTCCGGCAGGTTCTCGAACAGCTCCCCCAGCAGCCACAGCAGGAAGGTGGCGTAGACCGCCGGCGCATTGAGCAGTTGGTCGGCGGCCAGGATGTTGATGACGCCGCGGCCTTGGGCGTCGGTTTGCAGCAGGTCGTCGATGTTGAGCATCGGCTCGCCGAACAGGCTTTCGCCCCCCTGGGATTCCAGGGCTACCAGTCCGCGCTGGATCGCCCCCACGCTGGCGGCGGAGATATTGCCGTAGTCGGTGCGGAAGTCGGCCGCATGGTCCCCCACGTGCTGCAGCATCGCCCGCAGGTCCTTCAGGTCCAACAGCAGCAATCCGCCGTCGTCGGCGATCTTGAACACCAGATGGAGCACGCCGGCCTGGACTTCGTTGAGGTTGAGCATGCGCCCCAGCAACAGCGGGCCCAGGTCGGATACGGTGACCCTGGCCGGATGGCCGGCTTGACCGTACACGTCCCAGAACTCCACCGGCGCGGCTGCGAAGGCGAAATCCGAAAATCCCAGCAGGTCCAGGCGAGCTTGCAGTTTGGAGTTGGCGGTGCCCGCCGCCCCCAGGCCCGACAGGTCGCCCTTCACGTCGGCCATGAACACCGGCACGCCGATGCGCGAAAACTGCTGGGCCAAGGCTTGCAGAGTGACGGACTTGCCGGTGCCGGTGGCGCCGGTGATGAGGCCGTGGCGATTGGCCAGCGCTGGTAGCAGGGCCAGTTGGGTAGCGGAGTTCTTGGCGATGATCAGTGGCTCGGACATGGGGAACTCGGGGCGGGTCGTTGGCGACCCGGCCATTGTAAGGCCGAATTCAGTGGCCGCGGGGGTTCTCCGGGCAAAGGACGGCTCAAGCGCCGACGCTACCGGAGGGTTAGTGCCGGAATCACGGTACCTTCAGATTCCGGCGCGCCAGCAGCTCGGCCATTTCGGCGGCGCCAAGCGGCGGGCTGAACAAATAACCCTGGATCTCGTCGCACTGCTGGGCCTTGAGGTAGCGCAGCTGGGCTTCGGTTTCCACGCCCTCGGCGATGACCTTGAGCCCGAGTTCGTGGCCGAGGCTGATGATGGCGCTGGCAATCGCTGAGTTGTTGGGATCCTGGGGAATCTCCCGGGTGAAGGACTGGTCGATCTTGAGCTTATCGATGGGCAGGCGTTTGAGGTAGGCGAGGGATGAATAGCCGGTGCCGAAGTCGTCGATGGACAGCTGGATGCCGGTCTGCTTGATTTCGTTGAGCCGCTTGATGCTGGCCTCGGTGCTGTCCATGATGATGCTCTCGGTCAGCTCCAATTCCAGGTAACGGGGTTCCAGGCCGCTCTTTTCGAGCGCCTGGCGGACGGTTTCATTGAAACCGATCTGGCGAATCTGCACCACCGAGAGGTTGCCGGCCACCGGCACCGTCGGCAGACCCTGGGCCTGCCACAGGCGGTTCTGGCGGCAGGCCTCGGCCAGCACCCATTCCCCGATGGGGATCACCAGGCCGGTTTCCTCGGCGATGGGAATGAA
>VEPB01000013.1 GCA_012026715.1 Methylococcaceae bacterium
CCATGTCCGGGTTTTTTTCGCTGCGCCCTTGAACCTCGAAATCCAGGCTGACTTCATCCAGCGCATACGGAATGTATTGATCGGCTTCCAGTTCAATTTGCGCTTCCAGTTCCTCGTCAGTCAGCGAAGCCGGCATCGCGATGGTCTTGGTGATCACCAAGGATCCCGCCACGGCCACTGCGACATGTTTGAGCTTGGTTCCGGATTGGTTGACGACTGCTTTGATCGTATTGCTGATGGTCTCGACCTTGGCGATGGTCTTGTCGACCACGGCGTCCTGAGGCAGCGGCGATGCCGAATAACTCTCGACCCGATAACGGTTGCCGGTCCTGCTCAGTTCCAGCAGCTTTACGGCAGCGGTGCTGATATCCAGCCCGAGCAGCGGCGGTTTGGTACGCTTTAGGAAAACCATGTTTGTGATCCTTCTTCCTTCCCCCAACAGAAGCGACGTGACGACTCGCGAATTAGATTATCCGACCGCTCCATCGAGCCTGGGACCGGCCTTAATTAGGCAATAGCTGGTAGTATAGTAGCAATTCCGGTAATGCCTATCGATGTTCATTCCTACCCCCAGAAAGCCGGCAAACCCTGATTTGACTTCACCAGAATATAGTCATCGGGTTTCAGACTCCAGCCGGGCCGAAGAGAGTGTAGCTCGTCTTTATTTTTCCGACAGTACCGCTTCACCCGCGACTATCCAGTGACTAGCAAACGCACCCCGCCGCGGCGCCGTCCATTCGTCTCGCGAGCCATCCGTTTCATGGCCCTTTTGGGGCTGATCGGACTGACACTCGGCGCCTTAACGACTTATGGCCTTTACCGCTATCTGGAACCTCAACTCCCTGATATCAATGGCTTGCGCGATTTCCGCTACCAGATTCCGATGAGCGTCTATTCCGCCGACGGCAAACTCATCGCTCAATTCGGCGAAAAGAAACGCACACCGCTGGCCTACGAATCGACCCCGCGCAAAGTCATCCAGGCCTTCCTCGCGGCCGAAGACGACCGCTTCTTTGACCATCCTGGAGTGGACTATCAGGGTTTGTTGCGGGCGGGCATCACCCTGTTGAAGACGGGAGAAAAACGCCAGGGAGGCAGCACCATCACCATGCAGGTGGCGCGCAATTTCTTTTTGAGCAGCGAAAAAACCTTCTTCCGCAAGCTGAAGGAAATCCTGCTCGCCATCAAGATCGATGCGGAACTATCGAAGCAGCAGATTCTTGAACTTTACCTCAACAAAATCTACTTCGGGCATCACGCCTACGGCGTCGCGGCGGCGGCCCAAGTCTACTACGGCAAACAGGTCGACGAACTGACATTGGGAGAGACGGCGATGATCGCGGGACTTCCCAAAGCGCCCTCCGCCTTCAACCCCATCGTCAACCCGGAACGGGCGCTGGTGCGGCGCGACTATGTACTCAAGCGGATGCTCACCCTCAACTACATCGACAGCCGCCAATACGATACCGCCCTGAAGGAAGCGGTCGGGGCAAAGCTGCACACGACCCCGCTCGATTACGATGCCCCGTACGTGGCCGAAATGGTGCGTGCCGAGATGTACAACCAGTTTGGCGAGGGTTCCTACGATAACGGCTACAAGGTCTACACCACCTGCGACACCCGACTGCAAACCTTTGCCGACCATGCCCTGCGGCAAACCGTTTACGAATACGACGAGCGCCACGGCTATCGCGGCACCAATCGCCACATCGACTTGAAAAAAAAGCGCAATGCGGCGGAATGGGACCAACAACTGCAACAGGTTGTGGCGGGAGCGCAGCAACACGCCGGCCTCGTAGAGACGGTAACCGACAAATCGGCCGACATCTACCTGGCGGGCGGACGCCACGAAACCCTCGACTGGGAAGGCGCCAGATGGGCGCGAAAGTATCTTTCGGTCGACGCGGTCGGCGCTTTCCCGCGCAGCCTGAAAGAGATACTGAAAGCCGGCGATCTGATCCTGCTGCGTCAGGACGAGGCCGGAACTTTGAGGCTCACCCAACCGGTCGGTGTAGAAGGTGCGCTGGTGGCGGTTCGGCCGGAAAGTGGCGCCATCGTAGCCGTATCCGGTGGCCTTGATTTCGCCGAAAGCAAGTTCAACCGGGCCACCCAGGCGAACCGGCAGCCCGGTTCCGGCTTCAAGCCCATCCTCTACGCGGCCGCGCTGGAATCGGGCTTTACCCCGGCCAGCGTCATCAACGACGCGCCGCTGAGCTTCTATGACCCGTCCCAGGAAGGTGGCGCCTGGCGTCCGCAGAACTACAGCGGACGGTTTTACGGTCCCACCCGGCTACGTGAAGCCCTGGTCAAGTCTCGCAACCTGGTCTCGATCCGGCTGCTGAAGGAGATCGGCGTCAAGAAAGCCGTGGATACCGCGTTGCGGTTCGGCTTTGCCGAAACGGAATTGCCGCGCAGTCTGACCTTGGCCTTGGGTTCGGGCTCGGCGTCCCCGTTGAGGATGGCGCAGGCCTTCGCGGTGTTTGCCAATGGCGGGTTTCGCATCGAACCCTATCTGATCGACCGCATCGAAACCCAGGACGGTCAGTTGCTGTTCAGAGCCGCCCCCCCCATTGCCTGCATCAGCTGCGAAGCGGAAGGGCGCCGCATGGAACACATGGCACAACGGGTCTTATCGCCCCAGGTGCATTACATGATGAACTCCATGCTGCAGGACGTGATCCGGCGCGGCACCGCAACCGCCGCGCTGCAACTGGGCCGGACCGACCTGGCGGGCAAGACCGGCACCACCAACGAACAGCGCGACGCTTGGTTCAATGGCTATTCCCCCGCCCTGGTGGCCTCCGCCTGGCTGGGCTTCGATTCCTACAAGCCCCTGGGCGACGGCGAAACCGGCGGCCATGCCGCGCTCCCCATGTGGATGGCGTTCATGCGCGAAGCCCTCCAGGGCATCCCGGAAACCAGCTTTGCCGTGCCTGACGGCATCACCACCGCGCGCATCGATGGTTCATCAGGACTGTTGTCCTATCCCGGCAGTGGCGGCGTCACCGAGTTCTTCCCGGAGGACAAGGTCCCCAGAGGCTATGCCGCGCCGACCGAATCCGCCGATTCCGACAGCGGCGAGCTGCAAACCGATGAAGACCTCCCGGCCTCCGAAGGCGACAGTGAAAGCCGCGCTGCCGGAAGCGAGAGCCGAGAGCGGCCGGCAGCCACCCCGCCCAAAGCCGTCGAGTCGTTGTTCTGACCGTATGAGCCGGCTACGCGAACAAATCGCCGAAGAGGCGGCGCGGCTGATGATGGAAGGTGGAATCCGGGATGTTGCGCAAGCCCGCCGCAAGGCCGCCAGTCGATTCGGCCGGGTCGACCGCCATGCCCTGCCCAGCGACGAGGAGATTGGACTGGCCCGGCAGCGACGGTGCCAACTCTACGGGGGATCGAGCCAAGTCGAACGCCTGCGCCGCATGCGCCGGCTGGCGCGCGAAGCCATGACCGTGTTCAAGGAGTTCAAGCCGATGTTGGTGGGTGACGTGCTGGAAGGCAGCCTGCACGCCAACAGCGCCATCGTCCTTCAGTTGTTCGCCGAGTTTCCCGAACAGGTGATTTTCAGGCTTCACGCCGCACGGATTCCCTTCGCGGAAATGGCGCAGCCGCGGCGGACCGGCCGCCCGAACCCTGCGCCGCGCGACCACAGCGGGTTCAGTTTTCTGGTGAACGGGGAAACGGTCGAACTCCAGGTTTATCCCATCGAGACCCGGTTGCCGTCCGGACAGATCAAAGGCGCCGCAACCAAACAACCCGGCGCCTCGCTGCCGGACCTGATACAGCTACTGGCCGCAGGCAATGACTGAAGTTCGACTCATTTCAGCCAGGACCGGAACCGGCTCAACACCACCAATCCCGGTATGGCGGCGGCGGCACTCGCATAGAAAAAAGTTTCCCACCCCAAGTGCTGGGCGAGCCAGCCGCTGGGGGCCGCGATCACCACCCGCGGCACCCCCATCAACCCCGACAGCAGGGCATATTGGGTCGCGGTGAAGCGGCGGTCGGTCTGGCTCGCCATGAAGCCTACGAAGGCGGCGGTGCCCATGCCGGCCGACAGATTTTCCAGGGAAATCACGGCGGTGAGCGCGGGCAGACTCGGACCGGTATGCTGCAACAGTGCAAACGCCGCCGTGGAAACCGCCTGCAGGATGCCGAATTGCCACAGGCTGGCATAAAGCCCCAGCCGCAGGATCAGGGCGCCGCCCAAAAGACCGCCTGCGAAAGTGGCCCAGAACCCGAACAATTTCACTACCGCACCGATCTCGGTCTTGCTGAAACCCACCTCCAGGTAGAACGGGGTCGTCATCTGGCCAGCGATGGAATCGCCCATTTTATAAAGCAGGATGAATCCCAGAATCCAGCCGGCGCCCGGGCGGCTGAAGAACTCCAGAAAAGGCAGCATTACGGCCTGCCGGAGCGTCGTGGGTCCAGCCACATCGTTGTCCGGCTCCCGGGCGCGCCAACTGAGCACGATACCGCTCAGGATGACCGCCGCGAAGGCGCGGTAAACGGTCGGGAATCCGGTCAAATCCGCCAGAATCAGGCCTCCGCCGGAAGCCAACAGCATGCCGATGCGGTAGCCGTTGACATAGTAGGCGGCCCCCAGGCCCAACTCGGCGTCGGACAGGCTCTCCCGGCGATAAGCGTCGATCAGGGTATCCTGAGAGGCCGACAGAAAGGTCACCGCCAGCGCGGCGGCAGCCAGCAGCATCGGCTGGTCATGCGGTGAGATCCAGCCCATGGCGGCGATGGCGCCCGCCAGCAACAATTGGACGAGAACCAGCCAGCCACGTCGCCGGCCGCAGCAGGGCAGCCGGTAGCGATCGAACATCGGGGCCCACAAGAATTTAAGGGTGTAGGGCAGACCCACCAGGGCAAACAAGCCGATGGTGGTGAGATCTACCCCAGCCTCCTTCATCCACGCCTGCAGGACCGACACCGTGAGCAACAGCGGCACACCGCTGTAAAACCCCATGGCGAAGGCGGTCAGCATCCGGGCGCTAAGCAGATCCCTCCACGTTCCTGTCGCACCGCCCGGCGACACCCGAGTCTGCATGCAACGACCGCCGGATTGCGGGAGACGACCGCTACTGCACTTCGGAGGAAATTTCCACCGAGTAGCGCTGGCCGTTCTCTGCCAGGGTCGGCGCAGTCACGCCCTGCAGGTCGCCCGGCGCCGGCAGTGCGTTGCCGGACTTGGAAACGCGCGCGCCGATGATGACCTGCGGCGCGGAAGACAGGTTCTTGCCCGGCATCATCGCCATGGAGTCATCCAGTGTCACCTCCAGCGGCAGGTCCTTCACCTGTTTACGCACGATGGCTAACGGCATGGGTGGGCCGGATGAGGCCTTGGCGAAGATGAACACGGTATCTTCGGCAGCGGCCTTGGATTTCAGCGCGCCCGCCAGGCTCACGTTGACCTTGATGGCGGTGCCTTCGCCAGCCGGCTCGGCGGCTTCGGCGGCGGGCGGCTGAGCAGGAGCCGCCGCTGCCTCCTCTACCTCCTTGTCGATCTGTACCGCGTAGGTCTTGCCGTTTTTGGCCGCCACCGGCGCATTCTGCCCCTGGAGGTCGCCCGCGGCCGGCATCGCGTTGCCGCTCTTGGAACCGCGCGCGCCGATCACCACCTGTTCGAAGGAAGACAGATTCATCCCGGCAGCCATGCCCATGGAGTCATCCAGGGTCACCTCGACCGGCAGATCCTTCACCTTCTTGCGGGCGATCGCCAGCGGCATGGGCGGACCCGATGCCGCCTTGGCGAACACGAACACGGTGTCGTCCGCCCCGGCCTTCTTCTTCAGGGCCGGCGTCAGGCTCACCTTGACCTTGATGGACTTCTTCGGAACCGCGGCGCCACCGCCGCTGGTGGTGCCATCCGGCTCCGGCGCCCCGTCGCCGCCGACCTGGGCGATGATCTGGGTCAGGTGCTTGTAGTCCTCGCTTTCCTTGGGGAACTCCGCCCGCAGCTTCTTGAAGTAACCGCCGGCCTTGAGGGCTTCGCCGGACTCGGCCGCCGCCGCTCCCAGTATCCACAGGGCGTTGTGATTCTTCGGCGCCTGCTGGACGATCTCGTTGGCCAATTCCAGCGGCTTGCCGCGGAAACTGCCGGCCACCTCGCCCAGCGACTCGGCGTAATAACCCTTGGCGTCCAGGTTGTCCGGCGCCTTGGCCAGCACCTTACCGTAAGCCTCGACCGCCTTGTCGAACTGGCGGGTCTCATGGTAGGAACGGGCCAGCAGCATCCAGCCCTGCAGGTTGTCCGGCTCGTTCTGGAGCCGCTCTGCCAGCCGATCGATCATGGTGTTGAAATCGCCGGGCACCTGTCCTTCGGCGTGACCACCCGCGGCGGCGGCGCGCGCCTCCGGCTTGAAATCGGCCAGATCGGGCCGTCCCAGCTGAGAATAGGCCAGTCCCCCGACCAGCGGCGCCGCAATCAGCGCAAGGATCAGGGAAATCCGCCCGGCATCGGTGGCCTTGGCAACGACGACGGATTTTTCCACCGCGCTGAGATCGGTCAGGAGGTCCTTGTCCAGCTCCCGTTCCACCACCGCCACGTCTTCCCTGGGCAGTTCCCGCGCCAGGTCTTCCCGGCGCTGGCGGTGCAGCAGCAGGTTGAGTTCCTGGCGGTCGATGCCGCGTTGATTGAGCTTGCCGCGCAGGGCAGGCAGGAACAGGGCGTACGCCACCAGCAGCAGCAAGGCTGCCGAAAACCAAAATGCGATCATGCGCCTAGCCCTCGATCTTCGCCTTCAACCGTTCAAGCCGCTGGCGCTCTTCGGCGCTCAGCTCGTCATCGTCATCCGCCACACTGCGCCGCCGTGCCTGGCGCCACAGGAAAAGCCCGCCCCCCAGCAGGGCCGCGAACGGTCCCAGCCACAGCAGATAGGTGATGGGCTTGACCGGGGGCCGGTACAGCACGAAGTCGCCGTAGCGGTCGGTGAGGAACTTGACCGCCTCGTCCTCGTTCTTGCCGCTCTGGATGATGTTGTAGACCTCGGTGCGCAAATCCTTGGCCAGATCGGCGTCGGAATCGGCCAGCGACTGATTCTGGCAAACCAGGCAGCGCAGGTCCTTGATCAGATTTTCGTAGGCGGCCTGCCGGGAGGGGGCGGCGAAGTCGCGGATTTCGGTAGCGGTCACCGGCAGACTCAGCGCCGCCAGCAAGAGGATCAGGATACGTGGACTCATGCGCCGACCTCCTCGGCCTGCAATTTCTGGATCAGAGGGAACAAGGTTTCCGTCCACACCTGCTCGGTGATGGGACCGGTCTGCTTATAGCGGATGACACCCTTCTTATCGACCACGAAGGTTTCCGGTACGCCGTACACCCCCCAGTTGATGCCCACCCGGCCATCGGCGTCGAAGGCGCTGGTCAGATAGGGGTTGCCGAATTGTTCGAGCCACCCCAGGGCGGCATCGCGTTCGTCCTTGTAATTGAGGCCGTAGATGGGAATGACCTTGGCCTTGGACAACTGCATCAGGAAGGGATGTTCCTGACGGCAGGACACGCACCAGGAGGCCCACACATTGAACAGGCTGACCTGGCCCTTCAGGTTGGCGTCGCCAAACGTCCGCTCCGGACTGGCCACCTGCGGCAGGCTGAAAGCGGGCGCCGGCTTGCCGATGAAGGGCGACGGCACTTCGCGGGGGTCGAGCTTCAGCCCGATCCCCAGAAAAACCACCATGATGACAAAGACACCGAGGGGAATGACAAATCGCATGCGCATGGGAAGGAAGTCTGCAGTATTTAGAAATTAAGAAGGGCCTCCGCCGCTGGCGGAAGCCCTGGACACGAACGGCTGGATCAGCTTGCCGCGACGACTCCGGCCCCCTCCGAGGCTTCGGCACGCCTGCCCATCAGCCGGTAGCGGCGATCGCTGACCGCCAGGGCGCCGCCGGCCATCATGAAGAGCCCCCCCAACCAGACCCAACGCATGAACGGCTTGTAATAGACCCGGACGCTCCAGGCACCCTTGTCCAGCGGCTCGCCCATGGCCACGTAAAGATCCCGCAGCAGCCCCGGACTGATGGCCGCCTCGGTCATGGTGTTGCGCTGCACCTTATAATTGCGCTTTTGTGGCGCCAGTTCGGCGATGACGCTGTCGCCCTTGAGCACCTGAAAGCTGCCCTCCTTGGCGCGGTAATTGGGTCCGACGACATCCTTGACGCCCTGGAAACGGAACGCGTAAGGCCCCAACTCCACCGATTCGCCCGGCGCCAGTTTCACGGTCTTCTCCTGACTGTAATGATTGGAGATCACCACGCCCACCAGAAACACCGCGGCGCCCAGGTGGGCAAGGGTCATGCCGTAGACGCTGGGCGACTGCGCCCGCAGTCCATCCCAGAAGTTCGCCCGCAGCTTCACCCGCGAGTACAGCGACAAGCCGGCGCTACCCACCAGCCAGAGGGCCATGGAAAGCCCTGCCATGGTCACGAAATCGCTGCGGTCCAGCAGCGTCACCACCAGCACGATGCCCAGCACCAGGCTGGCTTCGAACACATAGGCGACCCGCTTCACCAGCGCCTTGATGTCACCCTGGCGCCAGGGGACCATGGGCGCCATGCCCGCCAGCAGGAAGATGGGAGCCATCACCGGCGCGAACACCGCCGTGAAATAGGGCGGCCCGACCGAAATCTTGCCCAGTCCCAAGGCATCCAGCAGCAGCGGGTAAAGCGTGCCCAACAGGACGCTGGCAGCCGCGACCACAAGCAGGATGTTGTTGACCAGCAATAGATTCTCCTTGGAGAACAGGGTGTAGTGGGCGCTGTCCTTCACCGTCGGCGCCCGCAGTGCGTAGAGGGTCAGCGAACCGCCCACCACCACCGCCAGGAAGATAAGGATGAACAAACCGCGGGCCGGATCGGAGGCAAAGGCGTGGACCGAGGTCAGCACGCCGGAACGAACCAGGAAAGTGCCCAGCAGGCTGAGCGAAAAGGCGAAGATCGCCAGCAGCACGGTCCAGGTTTTGAAGGCGCCGCGCTTTTCGGTGACGGCCAGCGAATGGATCAGCGCGGTCGCCACCAGCCACGGCATGAAGGAGGCGTTTTCCACCGGATCCCAGAACCACCAGCCGCCCCAGCCCAATTCGTAATAGGCCCACCAGGACCCCACCACGATGCCGAAGGTGAGAAAAATCCAGGCCACCAGGGTCCAGGGCCTCGACCAGCGCGCCCAGGCCGAATCCAGCGAGCCGCCCAGCAGCGCCGCGATCGCGAAGCTGAAGGCCACGCTCAAGCCCACATAGCCCATGTACAACATGGGCGGGTGGATGGTCATGCCGAAATCCTGCAGCAGCGGATTCAGATCATTACCCTCAGGCGGCGCCGGCACGATGCGCTCGAACGGATTGGACGTGGTCAGGATGAACAGTTGAATGCCGATGCTGACCAGACCCATGACGCCCAGCACCCGTGCCAGCATTTCATCGCTGAGGCTGCGGCTGAACAGGGTCACGGCGAAGGTCCACAGCCCCAGGATGGTGGCCCACAGCAGCATGGAGCCCTCGTGGGCGCCCCACACCGCCGCGATGCGGTAATAGGTCGGCAGCGAGGAATTGGAATTGGTGGCCACGTAGGTCACCGAGAAATCGTTCTGGATGAAGCTGATTTCCAGGCAGACGAAGGCGGTCAGCAAAAACAGGAATTGCGCGCGCGCCGCGGGTTTTGCAATGGCCATCCACACCGGCACGCCCTGCTGGGCGCCGGCCAGGGGAAAACCGGCCTGCAGCAGTGCCATCATGAACGCCATGATGAGAGCGATATGTCCGAGTTCGGCGGTCATTTCTGGAAGTCCTTATAGTTGATGGGCATTTGGCCGGTTTTCTTGAGTGCGTCCCCAACCTCGGGCGGCATGTAGTTCTCGTCATGCTTGGCCAACACCTCGGAGGCGACGAAAGTCCCCTGTTCGTTCATCTGGCCGATGGAAATGATCCCTTGGCCCTCGCGGAACAGGTCCGGCAGAATTCCGGAATAGGTGACTGGCACGGTCGCGGCGCCATCGGTCACGTCGAATTTCACGTCGACGCCGTCCATGCGCTTGACGCTGCCCTGCACCACCAGACCACCCACCCGGAATGGATAGCCCTTGGGCGCCTCGCCGTTGCTCACCTGAGAGGGGGTATAGAAATACAGCAGATTCTTCTGGAAAGCGGTCAGGCCCAGAAAGGCGGCGACGGCGACCCCTGCGATCACGGCGCCGACCATCACCATGCGGCGTTGGCGCGGCGTCATGATAGCCCCCCACCCGCTTGGCGCCGGGCGCGCTTGAGGTTCTGCTCGATTTCGGCCTGGCGCCGAATCGGGATGACGAAGTTAACGATCAGAACCACCATGACCAACCCGTAGGATGGCCAAACGAACTGGGCATAACCGCCCATGGACAAAAAATCTTGCAGCGACATGAGGACGCGATACTCCGGAAAAACTTGAAGGAGGGATGAGCTTAATGGCCTGCCGGCACGCCGTGTTGCGGATCAGATTACAGAATAACGACCGAAAAGTCAGGGCAAGGCCCAAAGCTGCCGGCGCCGTATGAGACCACCGCTCGCAGAATCCGTTGCAAACCCCGCGCCACCGTCTCCGTCAAGCTGCCGACGGTTCGCGGCGAATGGTCAAAAGGCGTTGGGAAAATGGCCCGATGTCTTCATGGTGAAGCTGAAACCGGCCGGTCCGGCGATCCGCGAAGTAGTGCCGCAGAGACCGGTAGACGGTCTCGAACGACAACTCCTCCCAGGGAATCTCGTGCTCGTGGAACAGCCGGGTTTCCAGGCTTTCGGCGCCAGGATGGAAACTTTCGTCGAGCATGTCGGCGCGATAGAACACATAGACCTGGGACAAGTGCGGCAAGCTGAACACCGCATACAGTGCGGCGATCTCCACCACCACGTTGGCCTCCTCCAACGCCTCCCGGCGCGCCGCGTAGGCCAGGGTCTCGCCTTCCTCCATGAAACCGGCCGGCAAGGTCCAGTAGCCTCGGCGAGGATCGATGGCGCGGCGGCACAGCAACAGCCGGTCACCCCACACCGGCAGACAACCGGCGATGATCTTGGGATTTCGGTAGTGGATGGTGCCGCAGGAGTCGCAGATGTCGCGGGGATGATCATCCCCCGCAGGAACTCCCCGTCGCACCGGGGCGCCGCACTCGCTGCAGTAGTTCACCGCGGCTCAGGCGGTCATGGTCCCGATCAACCGATCTTCCAGTTCGAATCGTACCGCCAAGGCCTCGCCGAGCCGCGACAGGTCGTCGATCAAATTGCGCCGCAGCGAGTTACCGTCCAGCTTCTCGTAATTGTCGTTGAACGACACCGCCGCATCGGTGGTCTGCGCGATCTGCGGGTAGATTTCCTCCGCCACCGCCAGCACCTTGCGGCGTCGCTCGCTGCCGTCCAGCAGGCGCTGGTAGACTCCGAAATGTCCCAGCGAAATGTAATCGATGAGAACCTGGCAGAATTGCTGCACCATGATCTCTACCGGCTGTTCGTCGGTAAACGGCTTCATATCGGCGATTTTGCCGTAGATCGCCCAGACATCCCGACGTTCTTCCAACAACTCCGAGATCAGCTTGTTGGTCTGCTGTCGCCGCTCGGATACGCTTTGTTCTCTTATCATGGCTCGAATCTTGATTAAGACAATGATTCCGGCGCCATACTTTATGCCATCTGAGAAACCATAACAATCGCCGCAACTGCGGCGCCGACGGGCGACGGCGTGCACGCGCGACCTTATAATGGTCCGGTCACGACATCCAACATAAGGTTAAGGAATGAATGTACTCATCGTGGGCAATGGCGGACGCGAACACGCGCTGGCCTGGAAAACCGCGCAGTCGCCGCTGGTGGGCAAGGTCTTCGTAGCGCCCGGCAACGCCGGAACCGCGCTGGAGCCGGGGGTCGAGAACATCCCCATCGCCGCGGACGACATCGTGGCCTTGCGCTATTTCGCCCAGGAACGCGGCGTAGGCTTGGTCATCGTGGGCCCTGAGGCGCCGCTGGTGGCCGGTATCGTCGATGAATTCCGGGCCGCCGGCCTCAAGTGCTTCGGTCCGACCCGCCAGGCCGCGCAACTGGAAGGCTCCAAGGCTTTTTGTAAGGATTTTCTTGCCCGCCACGGCATTCCCAGCGCCGAGTATCAGACTTTTACCCGGGTCACCGATGCCGTCGCCTACATCCGACAGCGCGGTGCCCCCATCGTGGTCAAGGCGGACGGGCTGGCCGCCGGCAAAGGCGTGGTCGTCGCGGCCACCGAACAGGAGGCCATCGCCGCCGTGGAGCAGATGCTGTCCGGCAATGTCTTCGGCAGCGCCGGACACCGGGTCATCATCGAGGAATTCCTGGAGGGCGAGGAAGCCAGCTTCATCGTCATGGCCGATGGCCTCAACGCCCTGGCCATGGCCACTTCGCAGGATCACAAGGCCCGCGATGACGGCGATACCGGCCCCAACACCGGTGGCATGGGCGCCTATTCGCCGGCGCCGGTGGTCACGCCCGATATCCACGCCCGAGTCATGCGCGAAGTCATTCACCCCACCCTGGCCGGCATGGCGGCCGACGGCGTCCCCTATACCGGATTCCTCTACGCCGGACTGATGATCGCCCGCGACGGTTCGGTCAAGGTGCTGGAATTCAACTGTCGTTTCGGCGATCCGGAAACCCAGCCCATCATGATGCGGCTGAAGAGCGATCTGGTCGGCCTGTGCCTGGCGGCGCTGGACCAGAAGCTGGATGTGGCTCCCATCGAATGGGACGCCCGCCCCGCCCTTGGGGTGGTGATGGCGGCCGGCGGCTATCCCTTCGATTACCCCAAGAATGACATCATCGAAGGACTCCCGGTGGGCGATAACGTGGAAACCAAGGTGTTTCATGCAGGTACCAAGCGCCAGGGCGACCAGATCGTCACCGCCGGCGGCCGGGTGCTGTGCGCCTGCGCCGTGGGCGGCACCGTCCAGGATGCCCAGCGCAAGGCCTACCAACTGGTCAACAGCATCAGTTGGCCGGGGGCTTACTTCCGCACCGACATCGGCCATCGGGCCATCAACCGGAGCGCCTGAAGGACGTCATGGCGAGTCCGCAGGCGCTCGGCTCCGACAACCTGGCGGAACGCGACGGCGAATTGTACTACCAGGCCGGATTCCTCGATGCCGCCGAAGCGGACCACGCATTGCAGGTATTGCAGGGGGAAATGGCCTGGGACCAGGAGGTGGTGACCATCGTCGGCCGCAGAATCCAGGTTCCCCGCCTAGTGGCCTGGCACGGCGACCCGGAGGCCATCTACCGCTATTCCGGCCTGAACCATCTCCCCAAGCCCTGGACCCCGACCCTGCACGCACTGCGGGAACGCGTGAAGACGGTTTCGGATCTGCGCTTCAACAGCGTACTGGGTAACTGGTACCGCACCGGCGAAGACTCCATGGGTTGGCACGCGGATCAGGAAAAATCGCTGGGGGCCAATCCCTGGATCGCCTCGGTCAGCCTGGGGGCGGAACGCTTGTTCAAACTGCGCCACAATAGCGGCAAGCCGAGCCTGGAGCTGTTTCTCGGCCACGGCAGCCTGCTCTTGATGGGCGGCTGCCTGCAGCACCGTTGGCGCCATTGTCTGCCCAAGTCTCGCAGCGTAACCGGAGCCCGCATCAACCTGACCTTTCGGCTGATCCATCCCACGGAGTAACCCCATGGGCGAAGTCGTCCGTTTCAAGAAACCCAGGGCGTCGGAAAAGCACGCCAACAAGGCCCTCTGCCGGGCCGGCTTCCATCGTTGGCAGGCGGAACCCGGCACCCCCTTCGACGTGAAGCAGGGACGGCTGGTGACGGTCTATCGCTGCCAGCGCTGCGGCATCACTCGCACGGAACTGGCATGAACACCGACCACGAACTGCTGTACCTGGTAGACGAACGCGACCAGGTGCTGGATTCGTGCCGACGGGGCGACGCCCACCGCCACGGCCTGCGCCACCGGGCGGTCCACATCCTGGTCACGAACTCCTCCGGCCGGGTGCTGCTGCAAAAGCGTTCGCCTCACAAGGACATCAATCCCGGCCTTTGGGATACTTCGGCGGCTGGCCATGTGGACTATGGCGAAAGTTACCGCGATTGCGCCGTTCGTGAACTAGGCGAGGAACTTGGCATCGCCCCGTCTCCTGAACCGGCGCCCTTGTTCAAGTTAACTGCCGCGGCCGAAACCGGCTGGGAATTCGTTCAGGTCTACCTGCTGCATTGGGACGGCCCACTCCGCCCCCATTCCGGGGAAATCGACGAAGTCCGCTGGTTCGCCCCTGCCGGGATCGACCATCTCATCGTAACCGGCGAGTTACCCCTCACCCCATCATTCGTCACCATTTGGAAAACCTTTCGCGCGCAGCAGCGGTCTAATGAGTAGACCCACTCTGTGTGGCGAACTTGCCTGAGGCGGCTGTGATACCGCTGTTAAACCGTGGTAAGTGGAGGTGTGTCATGACCGACAAAGAAACCCAAGTCACCGTCACTAACAAAGATCTGCAAACGCCGCATCGCCCGAGTGCGTTGACTGCGTTCGACGAAATGGACCGATGGTTTGACGATGTTTTCCCGCGCAACTGGATGCAGCCGTTCTTCCGCCGCGGCTGGCCGGATCTGGAAACGGCTTTCGGCGGCAAAACACCCAGGGTCGACGTGATCGATCGGGAAACTGAGGTGGTGGTACGGGCAGAATTGCCCGGTGTTGCCAAAGAAGACCTGGAGGTGTCGCTCAGCGATAACCTGCTGACCATTACCGCCCGGACCCGCCATGAGGAAACCGAGGAAAAGGGCCGGTATCACCGGCGCGAGATCACCAGCGGGGAATTCCGGAGATCGGTGCGGTTGCCGGCTGACGTCGAGGGCGAGCAGACCAAGGCCAGCTTCAAGGATGGCGTGCTGGAACTGGTCGCACCCAAGATGGCCGCGGCAGTGCGCCACACCATCAAGGTCGAATGACCGCGTGGGATTGAACAACGCGGGAAGCGGTGCTCCTAGTGGATAAGCCGAGATAATCGGCGACTATCCATTCCGCCCATGGCACGGGTCGCGCCATGGGCGTTTTTTATGAGCGCCGCCAACCTTCACAACGCGCCAATCACCCGAGAGCAATGCCATGAGCCCGGAACCCGGACCGTTTTTGCCGCGTCGACTGCTGTTCATGCTGGGCCTGACCCTATGGCTGGTGCTGAGCATCAAGCTGGAGATCATCGCGCTCACCTTCGCCAAGCTGGGGCTGGACCCTGGCTCCGCGCTGACCCTGCTGATGACTTCGCTGTTCGGCAGCGCCATCAACCTGCCGCTGTTCACGATCCGCACATCCGCCCCACCTGAGGCCGTCGAACCGGCCTACCGGGAACTGGTGCCGCCACCCGCCCATCTTTTTTCGGGTCAGACCCGGGTTGCCGTCAACGTCGGGGGTTGCCTGGTGCCGTTGTTCTTTTCCTGGTTCCTGCTGCAGCATAACGCCATCGCCAGCAGCACGCTGATTCTGGCCGTCGCCGTGGTCGCCGCCGTCAGCTATGGACTCAGCCGCCCCATCGCCGGACTGGGCATCGCCATGCCCATCCTGGTGGCGCCCATCACCGCAGCGCTGGCCGCCATCGTGCTGGGCGGCGAACAGCGGGCGGCCCTGGCTTACATCGCCGGATCGCTGGGGGTGCTGATCGGTGCCGATCTGTTACGGCTCAAGGACATCCGCCATCTGGGCGCGCCGCTGGCCTCCATCGGCGGCGCCGGCACCTTCGACGGCATTTTCATGACCGGGTTGGTGGCGGTGTTGTTGAC